>CAZLYE010000299.1:0-3053 GCA_964562865.1 uncultured Binatia bacterium (SeqCode)
CGCCCCGCCGGCATCCCCCACGGCCACGCCCTCGACTGCCGCACGAGCGCCTGCACCATCCAGGGTTACAGCGGCGAGCGCCCGGTCGTGCAGGGCGCCCGCGTCCACCCCGACTGGGTGGCCGACGGCGGCGGCGTCTACCACCGCACCATGGAGGCCGCCCCCGAGGACGCCGGGGCCGAGGACCCCGCCCACCTCCGCCCCGACGCCAACGGCCCCCGCGATCCCTACAACCTCTTCACCACCCACCCGCCCGCGGGCGCCGACGCCCCGGAGGGGAACGTGGAGCTCCCCTACTCCCTCCGCGGCGACAACGACACGGCCCCCGCCGAGGGCTACTGGAGCTACAGCACCACCACCCAGCGCATCTACGTGAACCCCCCGGGCAGCGACGATCCGACCACGACGATCCTCGTGCCCTTTCTCTACAACGCCCTTCTCCTCGCGGCGCCGACGGCGAACGTCACGGTGCAGGACATGGACTTCGGCTGGACGCGGATGATGGCGGCGGACGTCGGGCGGGCGGACTCGGGGGCGTCGAAGCCGAACCTCGTCTTCCGCCGCGACCACTTCAAGCACTACCGCCAGAAGGGGATGATCGGGCACCTCGACACGAACATCCTGGTCGAGGACTGCAGCTTCCAGTACTGCGGCCGCGGGATCTCCTTCAACACGGCGAGCGGGGAGACCTGCTACGGGATGCGGCTCTTCGGCGCGACGGGGGGGATCGCGCGCAAGACCCCGAGCGGCCCGGTGACCTATCAGTATCTCGGGACCGCGGGGTCGTGGCGGTTCTTCACGGGGGCCCCGGGGACGCTCCCCTTCTCGTGGGGCGACGCGCCCTGGAACACGCCGAGCCACACCTACGCGACCACGCGCGGGCACGGGATCGACCTCAAGCAGACCAACGGGAACGCGACCCACGACGTCGGCTCGGGCTTCACCGTCGACCACATCGAGGCGGCCCAGGTCCAGTCGCAGGTCCTCTTCTTCGACACCTCGACCGACGGGCTGGTCGACGGGGCCTACATCCACGAGTGCGGGCAGGCCTGGGTGATGTCGAACTACACCCCGCAGGCGCCGGCGCTCTACGGGTCCAACCACGTGGTGCGGAACTCGATCTTCCGCAACACGGGCGGGGACCAGGGGAACCTCTCGAGCACGTACGTCTGCGGGACGGACCGCTCGGAGCGCCAGCCGGGGGAGGAGGACCTCCCGCTCGTCCAGGTCGTGAACAACTTCTTCGTCAACTCGGGCTGGGCGGCGCTCGAGGTGGCGGGAAACGCCACGGACGGGAACTGTGGGAACCAGACGACCGACCCGGACAACGTGGTGATCGTGCACAACACGTTCACGGGGGCGTGGACGAACGCGGACGCGCACTGTGGGGTGGGGGACGTGGGGTGTCGGCAGGTGGTGCTGCGGGACGTGTGCGCGCGGGGGCCGAACTGCACGCACGGGGTCACGTTCACGGACAACATCGTCGACCACCCGACGGACGAGGCGGTGGTGATGTCGGCGGCGGCGCTGGCGAACACGACGCTCGACTACGAGCTCTACGGGAGCGCGAGTGCGTGTCCCAACTGCAACGGGGTGGCGTGCGACGGGACGAACCTCCTCCTCCGCGAGGGGGCGACGATTCCCCCCATGGGGAGTCCGAACGCCCCGAGTGGGGGGACGTGCGAGACCCTGGGGACGTTCAGGGGGGCGCACGGGACGCAGGAGGTGCACGGGGTCGCGGGGGCGCCGGGGTTCGTCACGGCGACGGATCCGCATCTGACGGCGGGGAGTGCGGCGATCAACCGGGGGACGGCGGCGGGGGTGACGACGGACATCGACGGGCAGGGGCGCGACCCGCTGCCCGACATCGGCGCGGATGAGTACGTCGCGGGGGGCGTGACCACCACGTCGTCCACGTCGACCACCACGACCCTGCGCCCGACGACCACGACGAGCACGACGTCGACCACCTCGAGCACGCGGCCTTCGACGTCGACCAGCTCCTCGTCGACCTCGACCACGCGCCCGCCCACCTCCTCGACCACGACCAGCACGTCGAGCACGACGAGCCCCTCCACCGTCACGACCACCACGCTGGCCGACCCGCCCTGCGGGCCGTTCGCGTGCACGGAGGTCCTCGGGTTCAGCCAGACCGGCATGTGGTACCTCGACGTCGCCGAAGGGGGCGGCGGGACCTTCGAGCCGCTGGTCGGCAACGGGCAGTGGCAGCTCCGGGCCTACCAGAGCGCCGGAGTCCAATGGCAGGATCCGAACTTCGCCGGGTGGACCGCGCCGAACGCGCTCTTCTCACCGTGCACCGTGAACTCCTCGAACCCCGATCGCGTGCTCCTGACGATCAGCGTGCCGAGCGGGCTCCCGACGTTGAGCCAGTGGGTGACCGACATCACGGCCGAGGTCGCAACGATTCGCTCGAAGTACTCGAACGTGCGGCAGATCATCCTGCAGCCCGTCGTCGGCGGGCCGAACGGCACCATCTGCAACTTCAACGGGAATCAGGCCGACCCGGTCCACGCGAGCCGGATCCAGGGCACCATCGAGACCGCGATCCAGCAGGTGGTTGCGGCCGACCGGACGGGTCAGGTCTTCGCCGGCATGGTGCCCCAGGTCCGCACGTGCGCGGACTACGCGGACGACACGGGCCATCTCTGCTACCCCGGCTTCGACTCCTGCGGGAGCATGAACGCGCGCGGTCCGCTCGGGACGGAGATCGGCACCTTCTACGAGAGCTTCTGTCCCGGCGGCTCGACGACGAGCAGCACGTCG
Organism: uncultured Binatia bacterium (SeqCode); assembly: GCA_964562865.1. Classification (GTDB taxonomy): domain Bacteria; phylum Desulfobacterota; class Binatia; order DP-6; family DP-6; genus CAZLYE01. The sequence goes on from CAZLYE010000299.1 coordinate 2,785, forward strand.
AGCACGACGAGCACCACGATCCGAGCCACGACGTCCTCCACGTCGACGAGCACGACGTCGAGCACCACGATCCGGCCCACGACGTCCTCCACGACGGCAACGACCACCTCGAGCACGAGCAGCACGTCGCCGAGCTCGACCACGCGGCCACCCTCGACCTCGACCAGCACCTCGTCGAGCTCGAGCTCGACGACGCGGCCACCCACGTCGACGACGTCGACCAGCACCTCGAGCTCGACGAGCCCCTCCACCGTCACGACCACCACGCT
>CAZLYE010000300.1:0-9037 GCA_964562865.1 uncultured Binatia bacterium (SeqCode)
CAGCTCGGACAGCCGCCGGTACGGCGGGACGGGTCTCGGCCTCTACATCGTGCGGCAGCTGAGCCGTCTGCTCGCCGGCGAGGTCGCCCTCGAGAGTGCCCCGGGTCGGGGCTCCACGTTCACGGTGACGATCCCGCTCGGCGGGGTGGCCGGCAGTCGCCAGCGGTCCGCCGCCTAGCGCCGTAACCGCCTGCCGCGCGCCGTGTTCGACCGGCCCGTGTCGCTGCGCGCCTCAGCGGGGCGGGTCTGGGCGACCGCCCTCCTCCTCGGCTGCCTCTCCCGGGGCGCGGCGCGCGGGTTCGAGCCCCCACTCCTGCCGCCGCCGGGCGTCGTCACGGAATGCCACGACGACGTCCAGCTGTTCCAGAGCTTCGTCTCGGGTACGGTCGACTACTGCCGGGGCCACCTGCGCTACGTCCCGGGCGCGCTCGACTGCTACCAGGTGGTCGAACGCGTGTGCTCGGTCTTCCTCCCCGCCAGCGCCGAGTGGACCGACACGTACTATCCGCGCGCCCGCGTCCCCTTCCCCTGTCCCGACGCCCCCGAACCGCCCGTCTGCCGTCGGCTCGACGTTCAGTAGCGGCCGGCGTCCGGGACGGCCGGCCTCAGCGCGCCCGCGCGGCGGGCGAGCGCGGTGCCTGGCGGACGACCGCCTCGCGGAGGCCCTCCGGGGTGCTCACCCGCGGGAACACCTCGACGGTCCCGCCCGTGCCGGCGATCCGGAGCGTCCCGTAGCCGAGGAGCCGACCCATCAGGCTCTGGTCGACGCCGATCGCCTCCACCTGCGGGAGGAGGAGCTCCACGCTGTGAATCGACACGAGCCCCACCTTCACCAGCACGCGCCGATTGGTGACGGCGAATTCCGAGCTCCGCCAGCGCAGGAACGGCGGGACGAGCGAGACGAGGACGATGCCCGCGGTCGCGAGCCACAGAAGACGGATCGTCTCCGCGGCGAGATCGTTCCGCGCGATGATCAGGATCGTCGCCCCAACGACACAGGCCATGGACGTCACGGTGCCGGCGAGCATGACAGGGTGGAGCCGCGTGCGGAACGCGACCACCTCGTCCGGCGCGAGATGCTTCTCGACGTACCCCATCGCGGCGCGGTCGACGGCTATACACCACGCGAGGCGCGGTCGTCACGGGGCCCATGGCCGCGTGCGGGCCGGAAGCGACGCACCCGGGGCGCTCGGCTCTCGCCCAGCGCCACGTCGAGCACCTCCCCCGGCCTCAGCTCGCCCTCCGTCACGCCGTCGCGCCCGAGAAGATGCAGCGTCGCCGTTGCCGCCTGCACCGACGTCGAGAGCACCCGCCGCGCGACCCGCAGGACGTCCGGCGTCACGCGTCCGGGCTCGTCGGTGACCAGGCAGACGCCGCTCCAGACGAAGCCGGACGTCTCCGCGGTGAGGCGTCCACCATCCGGGAAGAGGCGATGCGCGTGGTCGACGACGACCCAGTGGGGGGCGCCCGTCTCGTCGCGGAGGCGCTGCACGGCGCGGAGGAAGCGCGCGGCCGCCCGCACGCGTTCGTCCGCGCTCAGGGCCGAGAGATCGACTGCGACCGACGTCGAGCGGTGGCCGAGCAGCCGTGCGACCTCCTGCGCACGGCTCTCCTCCGCCCCGGCCTCGCTCGCGAAGACGGCGACCCCCTCCCGCTCGGCGAGCGTCCGGTGGATCCCCGCCGGATCGAGCAGGCAGACGACCCAGTCCTCGCGCACGAGCCGTTCCATGAAGATCGCGGCGAGGGCCGACGTCCCGTCGCCGACGGCGCCGGTGACGAGCACGTTCGGCCCGCGCCCGGGATGGGTGACGGAGGTCCCGTCGTCGGCGCGGCCGAGTTCGATCGCCCGGTCGAGCTGGCGCGCGGGGTGCTCTTCGAGGTCGTTCGCGAGCAAGCCGTCGATCAGCTCGCGTACTCCGGCTCCGTCCGGCGCACGCGTGACCAGATCGGCCGCCTCCGCCAGTGCCGGGACCGCATTCGCCACCGCCACCGCGAACCCGGTCCGCCGGAGGAACGCGTGGTCGTTCTCCGCGTCCCCGACTCCCACCGCGTTGTGCCTCGACAGGCCCAGCCGCTGGAGTGCGGCGTCGAGCCCGCTCGCCTTCGAGACGCCGGCGGGCAGCACCATCACCGCCTCCTTGTTGAAGACGATGTGCAGCTCGAGGCCGAGCGCGCGGATCGCCTCCAGGACGGCCCCCTCGTGCGGCACGAGCGTCGACACGATGGCGCGTCCGGTCGAGAACGGGACCCCCGCCCGATCGAGCGCCGTGAGGAACGCCGGCGGGGGCGGCTCGGCGAGGTCCTCGATCTCCCGCGACCGCGGGTCGTAGAGCGTTCCGCCGTTCTCCGCGACGACCAGGTCGAAGACGTCGAGCTCCGGGCAGACCGCGAGCAGGTCCGCGAACTGGCGTCCCGTCACCAGGACCACCCGGCGCCCCGAGTCGCGGAGCCGGTGGAGCGCGGCCATCGTCTCGGGCGCGATGGAGCCGGCGTGCGCGAGCGTGCCGTCGTAGTCGCACGCGACGACGTGAAACCACATCCGATGGGACGTTAGCAGCCGCCGCGGGCCCGCGTGAATCCCTCGCCGCCGGCTCAGTCCCAGCGAAAGAGGCCGAGCGCGTTCTCGCGCAGGTACCGTGCGAGCACACCCTCGCGGAGAGGCAGCGCTGCCGCCTCGTTCAGGCAGCGCTCGAAGGAGAGCACCGGATGGTCGGAGGCAAAGAGGATCTTGTGCGCGCCGCGCGTGTTCATGAAGTGGATCAGCTCCTGGGGTAGATACTTCGGCGCGTACGCGGACGTCATCATGTAGAGGTTCGGGTACTTGAGGAGGAGGCGGATGGCCTCGCCCCACCACGGGTCCGCACCGTGCGCCATGATGAGCTTCAGCTCCGGATAGAAGAGACAGACCTCGTCCAGGTAGAGCGGCCGCTGCGGCTCGGCGGGCATCGGCGGGCCGGGGATGCCGGTGTTCACGGAGATCGGCAGGTCGAGCTCGATGCACTTCGCGTAGACCGGGTAGTACACCTTGTCGTTCGGCGGGCGGTTCACGAGGAACGGGACGACGCGCGCGAGCCGGAGCCCGTGCTTCGTCACCAGACGCTCGAGCAGTCGGAGCGCCTCCATGCCGGCCATCGGGTCGATGGTCGTCGAGCAGATGAAGCGCCCGGGAAAGGCCTGCGCGAGCGCGGCGATCGGCTCGGGGTCGTGTGGGTTGAGCGTGATGATCGCGCGCTCGACGCCCGCGGCGTCCATCTGCCGGAGGAGCTCCTCGATCGGCGTGTGCGCGAAGATCTCCTTCTCCCGATGGAAGTAGTCACGGGCCACCCGGACGAGGAATTCGGGCCGGTGGTCCGAGAGCCCGGTCATGGGGTTGAGCCAGCAGTCGATCGCCTTCGGCCGGTCCGGCGGCGAGGCGAGCTTCTCGTCCATGACGCGCAACGTACCACACGCCACCGCCGGGCGCGCACCCGCTCGCCCCGCACCGCATTGCGAGCCGGGCGCGCATCCTCCACACTCCCCTTCGGATGCGGGTCGACGTGAGCTGCCGGAAGTGCGGAGCCCGGCGGAGGCTCGAGCTGGGCGACCCGGGCGACCGGCCGGTCGACGAGTTCATCCATCTGGTGAAGGAACGACTCTCGCACCAGCCGAGCTTCGAGTGCTTCGGCGGACACCTCGAACTCGCACCTCCGCTTCCGCGCTTCTGGGAGATCCACTGGGACACCTGCGGTCCGTGAGGGCGTCCATCGTTGCGGTCCTGCTCGCGCTCGCCTGCGGGCGGACCCCCGAGTACAACGCGGTCGGGGACGTGGTCGCGGTGGACACCGCAACCTCGGAGGTGACGATCCGGCACGAGGACATCCCCGGGCTCATGGGCGCGATGACGATGCGTTTTCCCGTGAGCGCGCCGGACGTCCTCGCCGCCGCCGTGCCCGGCGCGCACGTCCGCTTCGCCCTCGTGCAGCACGGGACGCAGCTCGTCGTGACGCGCCTCGTCCGGGTCGACGCGGCGAGCGCGGGCACCCCCGGCGTCCACGACCACACGCCACACCACGGCGGCGTGGTCGCGATGGTCGGGATGCTGCACCTCGAGGCGGTCGCGTCGCCCGCGGGCGCGGTCCGGGTGTACCTGAGCGATGTGTGGCGCCGGCCCCTGCCGGTCGCGGACGTGACGGGCTCCGTGACGCTCGGCTTCGGCGACGGCCGGCTGGAGCTTCCGCTCGTCCCGCGCGACGATGCGCTCGAGGCGACGGGACCACCGCTCACCACGCACGAGGTCCCCGCGCACGTCCAGCTCACGCGCGCGGGCGAGTCGATCGAGGAGCACTTCGTCCTCCCGCTGGGCGACGGGCGCGCGGGCGTCGCCGAGGCGCCGCTCGAGGGCTGCGTCCCCCCGCCTCCGGACCCCGCCGCGACGGGTCGGCTCCCGCGCTGCACGCTCACGTTCCACCAGCCGGTGACCTTCATCGCCTCCGTTCCCGATGGCTCCCTCGTGCTCGTTGCGGTCGTGAACGGCGGCGTGAGCGCGTGGGCGATGCCGGCGACCGCATTCCGGCTCGGCTTCGCCTCGCCGCCGCCGGTGACGGCCCCGATCGACGCCCCGGCACATCCGGACGCCGTCGGCGCGATGGCGGTCAGCCCCGACGGGCGGGAGACGGTGCTGATCGTCGAGAACCGTCTCCTCGTGCACTCGACCGCGACGGGCGCGCTCGCCCGGGAGCTTCCCGCGTTCAAGGGAGTCGTGCGCGACGTCGCCTGGTCGGGCGACGGGAGCCGACTTCTCGTGACGCTCTTCTACGATGCGGCGGCCCACGTGCTCGCCGCCGGCGACGGCCGGGAGCTCGCGCGGATCCCCGTCGAGCGCGAGGGCTCCGCGGTCGCGTCGTCCCCCGATCGGCGGACGGTGGCCGTCGGCAGCGAGGTGGGTCCCATCGCGGTGGTCGACCTGGCCGGCGAGCGGCCGCCCGTCGTGCTGGCGGACGCGCGGCGGCCGATCACCGCTCTCGCCTTCGCGGGGGACCGCCTGGTCTCGGCGGCCAGCGACGGCGCCGTCCGCGTCTGGAAGGACGGCGCGATCGTGGCGCACACGGCGACGGGGCCCGGCCTCTTCCGGCTCGCGCTCGCCCCCGGTGGACGCCTCATCGCGGCGGCGGGCCTCGACGGCACCATCCGCCTCCTCGACCTCGAGAGCGGCGAGCCGGTGGAGGCGATCGCGTGGCACCACGCCGCGGTCTGGGGCCTCGTGTGGGCCGGGACGACGCTCGTCTCCGGCGACGCGCAGGGCCACGTCGCGCTCTGGGATCTGGCGGACCGCGTCCACCCGTGATCGGCTGGCAACTCTCCCGGCCGCACCCGTATGATCGTGTCATGCGCACGGCCGGCCTCCTCCTCGTCTCGCTGACCCTCGTGGCGGGCTCCGCCGCGGCGTGGAACGCCCGCGTCCCGCTCCCGCCGGTCCCGTGCCCCGTCTTCCCGCCCGACAACGTCTGGAACGCCGACGTCTCCTCGTTGCCCGTGCATCCCCGGTCGGCCGACTGGGTGAGCGCGATCGGCACGGACGTCGGCCTGCATCCGGACTTCGGCACGCGGAAGATCGGCATCCCGTACGCCGTCGCGCCATCCACCCAGGCCGCCGTCCCGATCACGTTCACGGCGTACGGCGACGAGAGCGATCCCGGGCCGTACCCGGTGCCCCGCACGGCCCCCGTCGAGCGCGGCAGTGACCGGCACGTGCTCGTCGTCCAGGCGGGGACGTGCCGGCTCTACGAGCTCTTCGCCGCGCACCGGCGCGGCCGCGCCGCCTGGCGCGCCGCCAGCGGCGCGTTCTGGGACCTCGGCTCGAACGCCCTCCGCCCCGCGGACTGGACGTCCGCCGACGCGGCGGGGCTTCCAATCCTCCCGGGCCTCGTCCGCTACGACGAGGTGGCGAGCCGCGCCATCACCCACGCGCTCCGCTTCACCGCGCCGCGGACCCAGCGCGCGTACCTCTGGCCCGCGCGGCACGAGGCGTCGTCCGACTCCGACCCCACGTTGCCGCCGATGGGTGCTCGCTTCCGGCTCCGCGCCGGCGTCGACCTGTCCGGGTATTCCGCGATGAACCAGGTCATCCTGACCGCGCTCCAGCGCTACGGGATGTTCCTCGCCGACAACGGCTCCGGCTGGTACGTGACGGGCGCGCCGGATCCGCGCTGGAGCAACGACGACCTCCACCTGCTCGGCGGCATCCACGGCTCCGACTTCGAGGTCGTCGACGAGTCGAGCCTCATGGTCGACCCCGACTCCGGGCAGGTCCACTGACCTTGCCCGGCGTGCCGAGGAGCTTCCACGCGCTCGGCGCGCCCGACGGCTCCACCTGATCGAGCGTGCAGGCCGCCGGCGCCTTGTCCGGCCGCCAGCGGAGCCACTTCGTCCCGTGTCGGAAGCGTCCGCCCGCGAAGTGGTCCCACCGGACCTCGCACACCAGCGCCGGCCGGAGCGGCTGCCAGTCCATCGAGCGCCGGTCGCTCCAGCGGCTCGGGCCGCCCGGGGCGTGGCCCGTGAAGCCCGGGGGGGCGATCAGCGGCTCCAGGATCCCTCGGAGCGCCCGCCGTTCCTCGGCCGTGAAGCTCGACGAGAAGCCCACGTGGTGGAGGAGCCCGGCCGCGTCGTGGAGGCCGAGCAGGAGCGAGCCCACCTGGCCGCCCGACGTGGCGGACCGGAACCCGCCGACGACGCAGTCCGCGGTCCGGAGCCGTTTGACCTTCTGCATCGCGCTCCGCTCGCCGGACATGTACGCGGCGTCGAGACGCTTCGCGACCACCCCGTCGAGGCCACGCGCGCGCTCGCGCATCCAGCGCTCGGCCGTCGCGTGCTCGGGCGTGGCCGGCGAGAGCCGGAGCCGCGGTGTCGCCGGCACCGTCGCGAGGAAGTCCTCCAGCGCGGCCCGGCGCTGCGCGAGCGGGCGACCGGTCGCGGCGTCGCCGCGCGCGTCGACCAGGAGATCGAAGGCGAGGAGCGTCGCCGGCGTCTCGCCCGCGAGGCGGCGGACGCGGCTCTCGGCGGGGTGGATGCGCTGGAGGAGGTCGTCGAACGAGAGCCCGTCGTCCGTCGGGATCACGATCTCGCCGTCCAGGACGAAGCGCCGCGCCGCGAGCGCGCCGAGCGCCTCGACCAGTTCGGGGAAGTACCGGCCGAGCGGCTGCCCGCTCTTCGACTGGAGCACGAGCCGATCGCCGGACCGGAACGCCAGGCAGCGGAACCCGTCCCACTTGGGCTCGTAGAGCCACCCCGGTCCCGCCGGGACGTCGTGCACCGCCTTCGCCTCCATCGGCGGCAAGGGCGGCTCGACGGGGAGCCCGAGGCGCGGGAACGGGCCGGCGAGCTCACCGGCCGGGACTGCGCCCGCGACGGCCGGGGGCGGGTCCCCTGCCTCCTTCCCGCTCGGCGACCGCCGGCGCGCCATGCTCGGGACCGCTACGAGCGCGGCTCGGTGCCCGTCGCCCCGCCGAACCGCGGCAGCCCGTCGTCCGGCACGACCGTCCACGGGGCTCGGTCGTCGAAGTAGAAGTGCGCCTGGGGCGCGAGCCCGAGGTCGCCCTGCAGGTTCGCGACCACGACGTCGATCCAGTCCGGGTGGTTGGTCGACTCACAGAAGAGCGTCGAGCCGCACGCGCCACAGAACGTCCGCGTCCCGTGCTCGGAGGACCGGTAGCGCACGAGACGGTCCTCGCCCGCGACGACGCGGAAGCGGTCGTACGGAGCGGCCGTCCACGTGACCCAGCCCGCGCCGTGGGCCCGCTGGCACATCGTGCAGTGGCAGTGCGCGCAGAAGAGCCCGGGCAGCCCGATCTCGAACCGCACCGTGCCGCAGAGGCAGCTCCCCGGAACACGCCGCGCGTCCATGCGCCCGCCGTATAGCACGGCCGGCCCGGCTTGACGCTGCCGGCCCGTCCCGGGCAAAGCACCCGGGATGGACGCGAGGGCCGCCGCGCGCGAGCGCTTCGAGTCGGCGCGGAGGACGCTCCTCGACCTGAGCCACCGGATCCACGCCCATCCCGAGCCGGCCTTCGAGGAGGAACGCGCCGCGGGCTGGTGCGCCGACCTGCTCGACGCGGCGGGCTTCACCGTCGAGCGCGGCATCTGCGACGTGCCGACCGCCTTCGTCGCGCGTGCGGGCTCGGGCCCGCTCCACGTGGCGCTCTGTGCGGAGTACGACTGCCTCCCGGGCATCGGTCACGCGTGCGGCCACAACCTGATCGCCGCCATGTCCGTCGGCGCCGGCATCGCGGCCGCGCGGGTGGCCGATGACGTCGGCCTCACGTTGAGCGTGGTCGGCACGCCCGCCGAGGAGCGCGGCGGCGGGAAGGTCCTGCTGCTCGAGCGGGGCGTGTTCGCGGGCGTCCACGCGGCGATCATGGTCCACCCGGCGCCCGTCGACGCCCTGGAGCCCCCCACCCTCGCCTGGTCGCACTTCGACGTCCGCTACGCGGGGCGGTCCGCGCACGCCTCCGCGTTCCCCGAGCTCGGCATCAACGCCGCCGACGCGCTCACGGTCGCCCAGACGGCGATCGGGCTTCTCCGGCAGCACATCCGCCGGACGGACCGCATTCACGGCATCGTCACGGACGGTGGGGACGCTCCGAACGTCGTCCCCGCGCACGCCGCCGCCACCTACATCGTGCGGGCAGAGACGCTCGAGGAGCTGGACGAGATCCGCGCGAAGGTCGTCCGCTGCTTCGAGGCCGGCGCGCTCGCGACCGGCGCGACCCTGTCGATCGAGCCGAGCGGGCCGCCGTATGCAGAGGTCCGGCACGACGCGGAGATCGCGGCGCTCTACCGGCGGAACGCCGAGGCGCTCGGGCGCTCGTTTCCCGACCTCGGCGTGCTGCTCGAGCGCTCCGCCGCGTCGACGGACATGGGAAACGTCTCGCACGCGCTCCCGAGCATCCACCCGCTCATCGGAATCCGGTCGCTGCCCGCGGTGAACCACCAGCCGGAGTTCGCCGCGCACTGCGTGACGGCGGCCGCCGATCAGGCGCTCGCGGATGGCGCCGTCGCGCTC
>CAZLYE010000301.1:0-6249 GCA_964562865.1 uncultured Binatia bacterium (SeqCode)
AGCTGACCGCGGTCGCGTCCGACGGCAGCACGACCGATCGCGCGACCGGCTTCTCCTTCTCGAGCGACGTCTTCTTCGATGCCGCACGCGACGAGGCCCTCGTGCTCGACTTCGGAGTGAAGCAGATCACCGCGATCTGCCGCGACCGGGACGGCGACGGCGTGTGCGACGCGGACGACAACTGCCCCGACGTGGCGAATCCGGACCAGGCGGACGGCGACGGGGATGGCATCGGCGACGCGTGCGATCCCTGCACGGGGCCGTCGCTCGCGGTCACGAAGGCGAAGCTCACGATCGGGAAGCTCGTGACCGCGCCCGGCGACGACACGCTCTCCTTCAAGGGCGCGCTCACGCCGCCGGCCGCGCCCGACCCGCTGGCGAACGGGGTCCGCGTGCTGATAGACGACGCCGCGGGCTCCCTCCTCGACGCGACCGTTCCGGGCGGCGTCCTGTGGAAGGCGAAGAACGGGACGTTCACGTACCACGACGAGACCGGGGTGATCCTCGGAATCACGAAGATCGTGCTGAAGGCCTCGACGAAGGCCCCGGGGCTGTTCACGTTCGCGGTGTCCGGGAAGAACGGCAGCTATCCGGTCGGTCCGACGGCGCTGCCGCTCCACGCGACGCTCGCGCTCGACGCGGGCGCCGGCGGATGCGGCGAGGCGGTCTTCCCGGGACCGGCGCCGGCCCCCGCGTGCGCGTACAAGACGAAAGCGGGGAAGGTGCAGTGCAAGTGACGCCGGGATGAGGATCGGCGTTCCCGAGCTCGACCGCGGGGGGAGCGTCCTCTCTTGCTGAGGCGTCATCTCCTCGCGGTCGTGCTCGTCGCCGGCTGCGGCGCGGCCCCGTCCCCGCCGACGGGGCCGCCGGCGCGGATCGTCTCGCTAGCGCCCTCGATCACCGAGATCGTCTACGCGCTCGGCGGCGGGGAGCGGCTCGTCGGGGTGTGCGGCCAGTGCGACCATCCCGAGGCGGTCGCGCGCCTGCCGCGCGTCGGCGGCTACCTGTCGCCGAGCGTCGAGGCGACGCTCGGCCTCCGTCCCGACCTGGTGCTCGCCGTGCCGTCGCCCGGGAACCGCGAGGCCGTGCGCGCGATCGAGCGCGCCGGCGTGCGCGTGCTCGTGGTGCACGACCGGACGCTCGAAGATCTCTGGGCCTCGATCCGCGACGTCGCCGGCGCGCTCGGGGTGGACGCGGCCGGGGATCGGCTCGCGGCCGAGCTCCGGGCGGGCCTCGACGCGGTGCACGCGCGCGTCGCGGCGCTGCCGGCGCGCCGCGTGCTCGTGATCGTCGGGCACGACCCGCTGGTCGCGGTCGGGCGCGACACGCTCCAGGACGAGCTCGTCGCGATCGCGGGCGGCGTCAACGTGGCCGCGGACGCGGGCTCGGTGTGGCCACGGATCACGCTCGAGCTGGTGGTCGCGCGCGCCCCCGAGGTGATCGTCGACGCGGCGATGGGCAGCGAGGCGGCGGGACGCGCGCTCTTCGCCGGGCTCACGACGGTTCCGGCCGTGCAGCACGACCGGATCCTCGCGCTCCGAACCGATGCGCTGTACCGCGCCGGTCCGCGGGTGCCGGAGGCGGCCCGCGCACTGGCCGCGGCGATCCATCCGGAGGCCTTCGGCGCGGAAGGGGTCGCCGGGTGAGGGCGCGTGCCCCGTACCTCACCCCCGGGCGGCTCGGCGGGACGACGGCGACGCTCGGCGCGCTGCTGCTCGCGTCGCTCGTCGCCGCGTCGCTCCTCGGACCGGTCCGCGTGAGCCTCTGGCGCGCGCTCGCGCCCGGCGGCGTCGCGAGCGCGGACTGGGTGATCCTCTTCCGCACGCGGCTCCCGCGCGTGCTCCTCGCGGCGGTGGTGGGCGGGAGCCTCGGCGCGGCCGGCGCGGCGCTCCAGGGGCTTCTCGGGAACCCGCTCGCCTGCCCGCACCTCCTCGGGATATCGGGCGGCGCCGCGGTGGCGGGCGTCTTCGCGCTCGTGGCGGGCGCGGACCCCGTGTCGCCGGTCGTGCCGCTCGCGGCCTTCGTCGGAGCGCTCGGCGCGATCGCGATCGTGTCGCTCGGCGCGCGCTCCGGCGGCCGGACGACGCCGCACGCGGTCCTGCTGGTCGGCGTCGTGTTCAACGCGCTCGCGGCGGCCGCCCTCATGCTGGTGAACGCGCTCGCGAGCTACACCCAGGCGCAGGGGGTGCTCTTCTGGATCATGGGATCGCTCTCGACGCAGAGCTACGGGCTCGTCGCCGGGGCGACGGGGTATGCGGTCGCGGGTCTCGGCTGGCTCATGCTCCACGCGCAGGACCTGAACCTGCTCGCGGCGGGCGAGGAGGGCGCGCAGCAGCTCGGCGTCGACGTCGAGCGAACGCGCCGGGCCGTCTTCCTCGCCTCGTCGCTCCTCGTCGGCGCTGCGGTGTCGGTGAGCGGGATGATCGGCTTCGTCGGGCTGATCGTCCCGCACCTTCTCCGCCTCCTCCTCGGTGCGGACCACCGGCTCCTCCTGCCCGCCTCGTTCCTCGGTGGCGCGGCGTTCCTCGTCTGGGCCGACACGCTCGCGCGGACGGCGCTGGCGCCCGTCGAGCTGCCGGTCGGCGTCGTCACGGCGCTCACCGGCGGGCCGTTCTTCATCTACCTCCTCCGCCGGAGCCTCCGGCGCGGCGGCGCATGACGGCGCTCCTCGAGGCGGAGGGGCTGTCGTTCGCCTACGGCACGCGGCCGGTGCTGACCGACGTGAGCCTCACGGTCGCGCCGGGCGAGCTGGTGGGCGTGATCGGCCCGAACGGGGGCGGGAAGACGACGCTCGTCCGCCTGCTGTCGGGGGTGCTCGCGCCCGGGGCGGGGTCCGTGCGGCTCGGCGGCCGGCCGCTCGCCGCGCATCGTCGCCGCGAGCTCGCCCGCCGGCTCGCCGTCGTCCCGCAGGATCCGACCGTGGAGTTCCCGTTCACCGCGCTCGAGGTGGTGCTGATGGGCCGGGCGGCGCATCTCCCGGCGCTCGGCTTCCCGGGCGAGCGCGACCTCTCCCTCGCGCGGGCCGCGATGTCGCAGCTCGACGTCGGGGGCGTCGAGGACCGGCCGCTCGACCGGCTCTCCGGCGGCGAGCGTCAGCGCGTGCTCCTCGCGCGGGCGCTCGCCCAGGAGCCGCAGGCGCTGCTCCTCGACGAGCCGACCACCCACCTCGATCTGCGGCACCAGGCCGGCATCTACGACGTGGTGCAGGACCTGCGCCGCGAGCGCGGCACGGCGGTCCTGTCGGTGCTGCACGACCTGAACCTCGCGGCGCTGCACTGTGACCGGCTCGTCCTCCTGGCGGGCGGGCGCGTCGTCGCGCAGGGCACGCCGCGCGAGGTGCTCGCCGCGGACCGCCTGGCCGCCGCGTACGGCGCGCCGGTCCAGGTCGCAGCGAATCCCGTCACCGGCGGGCCGATCGTGCTCCCGGTCGCGCGCGACCGGGCGCCCCGACCCTGAAACGCCTTTATGGCTCTTGCGTTGACAGCGGCGGGGGGGGAGTGTAGCCGCTAGCGGTTCGGGATGTACTTCCAGTTCGCCAACGTCCTGATCTTCTTCCTGCTCGCGTTCGTTCTCTGCGGGCTGATGCTGGGACTCGGCATCCTTCTCCGCCCGTCCAATCCGAACTTCGGCAAGCTCTCCACCTACGAGTGCGGCGAGCCGCCGAGCGGCCCGGCGTGGATCAACTTCAACATCCGCTTCTACCTGATCGCCCTCGTGTTCGTGATCTTCGACGTGGAGCTCGCCTTCGTCTATCCGGTCGTGACGGTGTTCCGCGACTGGATCGCCCGGGGGCAGGGCGGGTTCGCACTCGCCGAGATCGCGCTCTTCGTCGGCATCCTGGCGGTCGGGCTCGTCTACGTCTGGGTGAAGGGCGACCTCGAGTGGCTGAAGCGGCTCCCCGTGGAGGAGTCGCCCCGCGAGCAGCCGGCGCGGCGGGCCGCGTGACGGAGTAGAGCCATGTCCCTCATCAACACGGCGCCCGAGATGGCGCTCACCACCAAGGTGGACGACTTCCTCAACTGGACCCGGAAATCCTCCGTCTGGTACATGATGTTCGGGCTCGCCTGCTGCGCGATCGAGATGATGCAGACGGGCGGCCCGCGCGCGGACCTCGACCGCTTCGGGATGGCGCCGCGCGCCACACCCCGCGTCTCCGACCTGATCATCGTGTCGGGGACGCTCACCCTCAAGATGGCGCTCCGCACGAAGGTGCTCTACGACCAGATGCCGGACCCCAAGTACGTCGTCTCGATGGGGAGCTGCGCCAACTGCGGGGGCCTCTTCCAGCTCGCCTATTCCGTCTGCGACGGCGTCGACAAGGTGATCCCGGTCGACGTCTACGTGCCTGGCTGCCCGCCCCGCCCCGAGGCGCTCACCGAGGGCCTCGTGAAGCTGCAGGACAAGATCCAGCAGGAGCGGTGGCTGGTCCGCAAGGACTCGCCGACGGCGGCGACCGCCTGAGCCGATGCCGGCTCTTGACGGCGCGGCCATCCACCAGCGGCTCCGAGCGCGCTTCGGCGACGCGATCGGAGAGCTCACCGGCACGCGCCGGGACAACCTGGGCGCGACGGTCACGCCGGCCGCGATCGTCGAGGTCTGCCGCTTCGCGAAGACCGAGCGCGGGCTCGAGTTCGACTGCCTCTCGAACCTCTCCGGCGTCGACTACCCGAAGCGCGGTGTCATCCAGGTCGTCTACCACCTCCACTCCTATCCGCACCGTCACGTCTTCGCGCTGAAGGTGGACGCGCCGCGGGACAACCCGGTCGTGCCGACCGTGTCGGGCATCTGGAGCCACGCGGACTGGCAGGAGCGCGAGGTCTTCGATCTCCTCGGCGTGACGTTCACGGGCCATCCGGACCTCCGCCGGATCCTCATGCCCGAGGACTGGCCCGGCCACCCGCTCCGCAAGGACTTCGTCGAGCCGGAGGAGTACCACGGCATCTCGACGTCGCGAGAGAGCCTGCTGAAGGCCTGAGCCATGGGACTCACCGGGTTCGAGGTCGAGGTGCAGCGGGAGGTCGACGGCGGCCTCGCGACCGAGGACATGACGCTCAGCATGGGGCCGCAGCACCCCTCCACGCACGGCGTGCTGCGCTTCGTCGTCCGCGCCGACGGCGAGGTGATGAAGGAGGCGATCCCCGACATCGGGTATCTCCATCGCTCGATCGAGAAGATCGCCGAGAAGGTCGGCTGGCACGGCTTCATGCCCTACACGGACCGCGTCGACTACGTGGCGGCCATGCCCTGCAACCAGGGCTGGGCGATGGCGGCGGAGCGGCTCGCGTCGATCGAGGTGCCGAAGCGCGGCGAGTACTGCCGGGTGATCGCGACGGAGTTCAGCCGGATCCACAGCCATCTCCTCTCGGTCGGCTCGATGGCGATGGACATCGGCGCGTACACGCCGTTCACGCACGCCATCCGCGAGCGCGAGTACATCAACGACCTCCTCGAGGAGGTGTGCGGGGCGCGCCTCACCTTCCACTACATGCGGATCGGGGGCGTCGGCTGGGACCTGCCGCCCCACTGGCGCGAGAAGGCGCTCGCCTACGTCGAACGTTTCGAGCCGCTCATCGACGAGTTCAACGCGCTCATCTCCTACAACAAGATATACACGGAGCGGCTGGGGAACGTCGCGGTCGTGACGGCCGAGGACGCCATCGACTACAACCTGGTCGGCCCGAACCTCCGCGGCTCCGGCATCCGCTACGACGTCCGCAGGGACGAGCCGTACTCGATCTATCCGGAGGTCGAATTCGACGTCCCGGTCGGGCGCGGCGAGATGGGGGCGGTGGGCGACTGCTTCGACCGCTACATCGTCCGCATCCGCGAGATGAAGGAGAGCTGCCGCATCATCCGCCAGTGCCTCAAGCAGATCCCGAAGGGGCCGGTCATCGCGAAGGTCGCGCGGAACTTCAAGCCGCCCGCGGGCGACTGCTACGTCCGGCTCGAGAGCGCGCGCGGCGACATGGGGTGGTACGTGGTGAGCGACGGCACCTCCTTCCCGTACCGCTGCAAGATCCGCACGGGTTCTTTCGCCGCCATCAGCCTCGTCCCGAAGGTGAGCAGGAACCTCATG
Source organism: uncultured Binatia bacterium (SeqCode) (assembly GCA_964562865.1). Classification (GTDB taxonomy): domain Bacteria; phylum Desulfobacterota; class Binatia; order DP-6; family DP-6; genus CAZLYE01. The sequence goes on from CAZLYE010000301.1 coordinate 6,077, forward strand.
ATCGCCGACCTGATCGCGGTCATCGCGAGCTTCGACCTGGTCGCGCCCGAGGTCGATCGCTAGGGCGCGTTGCCGTTCGGTGTGGCGGAGGCCTTCGTCGGACGCGCGAAGCTACCACCCGCCACGCGCGAGCCATTCCTCGAGCATGGGCAGGCGATCCCAACCCCAGAACG
>CAZLYE010000302.1:0-9891 GCA_964562865.1 uncultured Binatia bacterium (SeqCode)
GTGGTGGTGGCGGCGGTCCTCGGCACACTCGCCGGCTGTGCGCGCCGGCCCGAGGCGCCGCTCTTCACGGGCGAGCCGTACCTCGTCGTCTGGGCCGGGGACGCCGACCGGCAGAACTCCGACTTCGTCGCGGTCCTCGACGCCGACCCGACCTCGGTGTCCTACGGCAAGGTGCTGAAGACCTATCCGGTCCGCTCGCGCGGCAACGAGCCGCAGGCGCTGAACGACGCGCCGCGCGCGGACCGGCGCCTCTTCGGGACCGGGCTCCTCACCAACCGGACGTTCGTCTTCGACCTGCGCCAGCCGGTGGCGGGCCGGCTCCTCCACGTCGACGAGCCGGGCCCGGGCCGTCGGCTTGCGGCGCCGCACCGCCCGGTCACGCTCCCGAACGGGCACGTGGCGGTCACGTGCGCGGATCCGGCGGGCTACCGTGGCGACCCGCGGGAGCTCCTCGACCGGCCGGGCGGGATCGTCGAGCTCGATGCGGACGGCGGCTTCGTACGCGAGGTCTCCGCGGCCGACCCCGCCGCGCGCCACCTCATCATCGCGCCGTTCGGTGGGGCGACGGAGCCCGCGATCGACCGCCTGGTGACGACCAACGCCGGGCACGGCTATGCGGGCACCACGCGCGGCGAGCGGATGCCTGGGATCACCGTGCAGGTGTGGAAGCTCGCCGGCCTCGCGCTCCAGCAGACGGTCGTCCTGGAGGCCGGGCCGCGCGGCGAGGAGAACCTCGGTCCGGCGGCGACCCGCTTCCTCCACCGCCAGCCGTTCCTCTTCGTCGCGACCGACCAGGGGAGCGCGCTCTACGGCTCGGATTCCATCGGCACGCCCAACCCGCTCTTCCAGCTCGTGTTCGACTTCGGCGCCGGCGCCGGCGGCGGCGAGTTCGTCGTCACGCCGGACGACCATTTTCTGGTCGAGGCGCTCGGCGGCGTGAACCGCGTCATGTCGCTCGACGTCTCGGACCCCTGGCACCCGAAGCCGGTCTCCGCCGTCCGACTCGACCGAGACCCGGCGGATCCGGCGAAGGCCCGCACGGGCGGACCGCACTCTCTCGCCATGAGCGCCGACGGGACCCGCATCGCCGTGTCGGACTACACGATCGACGCGCCGGGGCTCACGCAGGACGGCGACCATCGCGTCTACATGCTGCGCCTCGACCCGGCGACCGGCCGGCTCCGGATCGACGGCGCGTTCCAGGACGAGCGGACCGGCGAGATCGGCGTGAGCTTCGACCGCGCGGCCTGGCCGCACGGCGAGACCGGGTTCGCGCGGCCGAGCGGGCTCCTCTTCGTGACCCCGGAGCCGCCGCCCGCCAAGAGCGGCTGATGACCGACGGATGAGCGACCCGTGAGCGGACCGACGCTCCGTCCCGTGGAGGACCACGACGTCGACCGCGCGGGCGACGTCAACTTCCTCGCGTTCTACGAGGCGGCGCTCGTGCACCGGCTGCCGCCGGTCGTGACGACCCCTGCGGAGAGCCGCCGCTACATCCGCTACCTCCTCGAGTTCGACCCGCTGGGCGGCGTGCTGGCGGAGGAGGACGGGGAGGTGGTCGGCGTGGGCTGGGTGCACCCGCGCGGTGCCGTCGCGACGATCGGGCCGCTCGCGGTGGTGCCGGGGGCGCAGGGGCGGGGCGTCGGCCGGCGGCTCCTCGAGCGGCTGATCGAGATCGCGGGGAAGGGCGTTCCCCAGGTCCGCCTCGTGCACGAGAGCTACAACGCGGCCTCGCTGGGCCTGTATCTCCGCACCGGGTTCCGGGTGGTCGCGCCGCTCGTCGAGATGGAGCTCCCACCCGGCGCGGCGATCGTCCCGCCGCGGGCGCCGGCCGGCCTCTCGCTGCGCGAGGCAGCCGCGGAGGACCGGACCCGCCTCCTCACGCGCGACGCGCGCGCCTTCGGCGCGCCGCGCCCGCAGAGCATCGACCTCTATCTCCGGCGCGGGCGGGTGCTCGTCGCGGAGCAGGGCACCGCGCTCGCGGGCTACGGGATGGGGATCGGGTTCTCGACCAGCGCCTTCCTCGGGTCGGCAGGCGCCGACGATCCGGAGCTGCTGCTGCTCGTCGTCGGGACGCTCGCGGCCGAGCTGGCAGCGCGCGGGCACGGGGTACGGATGCTCCTGGCGGCCGGGGATCGTCGCGTCGTCGAGGGACTCCTCGGCTTCGGCTTCCGCGTCTTCCGGGCCTGCCACTACATGGTGCGCGGGGGAGGCACGGCCCCGCCGGCGAGCTACGTCCTCATGAACGGCGACATGATGTAGACCCGCCCAAACGTTGCAATCCGGGAGTATTCGCTCTACTAGGCCTGCGCTCCGATCGCCGACCACCTGGGAGGAGTATGTCGACGACCGCTCGCCGGGCCTCTCCGACGCTGCTCCTGCTCGCGGTCGCCGCGGCCGTCCTCGCGCCGGCAGCGAACGCCACCCAGAAGTTCGGTCCGCTCCAGCTCTCCGGCAACCTGCAGTCGCAGAACCTGATCCGCACGCCCGACGCGAGCACGTACGAGTTCATCCAGAACCGGAACACGGCGCACATCAAACTCGAGTACCAGTGGCTCGAGGGCGGGAAGTTCTACAGCAAGTACGACATCCCGTTCATCGAGAGCTCGAACCTCTTCCTCCTGTGGCGCGGCGTCTACGACAGCATCTACGACACGACGCCGGGCTTCATCGAGAAGGAGGACATCCACGGGAGGAACTACGGGGGCCTCTCGCTCTTCGAGTACGCGAAGAGGATCGGCCAGGCGAACGCGCTCCGGCTCGACAGCCTGAGCGCCGGGGAGCGTGACGCGCTCAAGTTCGACAATCAGCTCCGCGAGGCCTACGCTGACATCAAGTTCCGCGGCCTGCCGCTCAGCGTCCGCGCCGGCCGCCAGCAGATCGTCTGGGGCGAGAGCGACAACTTCCGCATGCTCGACCGCGTGAACGCGCTCGACCTCACCTGGCACCTGGTCCAGGAGATCCCGCCGCCTGCCTTCGGCTGGGACGAGATCCGCCGTCCGTACTGGATGATCAAGTTCCTCTACGACCTGGGCGACGTCTGGAGGCTCTCGCAGAACTTCCTCGAGTGGTACTGGAATCCGGGCGACTGGTGGCCGGCGAAGATCTCGTTCCTCCCGCGGCCGTGGGGCATCCGCGCCCTCAACCCGCTCACCAACCCGATCGACGGCGCGTTCCGCGGCGGCGTCTGCGCGAACTCGCCGGTCGTGCTGAAGGACGGGACGCACGTCTGCACGCAGCTCCTGAACAACACGAGGCTGTTCGAGCAGGGGGACTACGCCCGCAACCCGCTCGAGAACAGCCAGGTCGGCATCCGCTACCACGGGCTGACGCCCTTCGGCCTGGAGTTCACGCTGAACTACGTCTACCAGCGCTGGGCCGGCGACGACGGCACCGACTCGGCGCCCGTGCGCGGCGTGCCGAAGACGTTCAACCAGAAGGTCGACTCCGCGCGCTTCGACGAGCTCATCACGAAGGGCATCTTCCCCGCCGAGTACTACACGCCCTACGTGCAGACCGTCGGCGTCTCGGCCAACTACTCGGACGAGGCCTACACGCAGACGGTCTATCGGATGGAGACGATCTTCGACTCGGGCATCCCGTTCTTCGATCTCTCCAAGATCACCCTGATCGACAATCCCTCGCTGCCGGGCATCACGAAGAAGAACATGTGGAAGGGGATGCTCGCGTTCGACCGGCCGACCTGGATCAAGAGCCTCAACAAGAAGAGCACGGTCTTCCTGAGTGGCCAGTTCTTCTGGCACTACCTGATCGACAACCCGGGCTGCGAGGCACAGGCCTTCGCCCAGGTGCCAGCGGCCCAGCGCGCGCACGGCGGGTCCTGCCTGGTCGGCGCCTTGGATCTGCCCTCGTCCGCCCGCAACAGCGCCGTCTCCTTCCGCGACAAGGTGCGTGACTGGGAGACGCTCTTCACGTTCGGGGCGTTCACCTTCTACCGCGGGGGCAGCGTCCTCCCAGTGGTCGGCCTCGCCGTCGACCCGGTGAACCAGTGGGGCATCGAGCCCTTCTGGGACGTCGACTACGTGCTCCGCGACGACATGGTGGTGAACCTCGGGCAGCGCTACTTCGTGACGCCGCGCGGACAGTCGCAGCCGATCTTCAGCCCGTGGGGCTTCGGGAGCATCACCGGGGGCCGCTCGGAGACGAGCATCCGCCTGACGTACCAGTTCTGACCGGGCGGCGCCGCGCGCTCGCGCCCGGCGGGAACGCCGTCGCCACGTCCACGTCGAGCGCGGCCGCGATCGCGAGGGCCGTCGCCACGGTGGGGAGCACGCGGCCGTTCTTCACCTGGTTCACGTGCGCGCGGTCGAGACCGGCCGCGGCCGCGAGTCGGGAGTCCGTCCAGCCGCGGGCCGCGAGCAGCCGGGGCAGCGCGTTCCGCATCAGCGTCGGCGCCGCGGGCGCAGCACCCACACCGCCTCGACCGGCACGCCGAGCGCCGCCGCGACGCGCTCCGCGACGGCGAGCCGCGGGTTCGCGCCCGCCGCACGCAGGCGGCCGACGAGCGCGCCCGGGAGCAGCGTGCGTCGCGCGAGGTCTCCCCACGTCATCCCGCGGCTCGCGAGGAGCGGGGGGAGCCGGTTCACGACGCGGGGGCGGCTCGCCACGGCGTCGGACGATGCGGGCTGGCAGTGTCCCACGCAAGACGGGCGCGATGCATTGGATCAGAACGTCAGCTGATCGAGCGGCTCCAGATTCACGAGCCCGAGAACCGTGCACGTGTCCGAGCCGGCGGGTGCCGAGATCGCGTACATCCCCTCGACGCGGAGCGGGGCCTGGAGGAGCGCGTTCACGCCGCTCGAGATGCCGATGTTCGAGAAGAAGCTCACCAGCACGGTCGCGTCCAACGAGCCGGGCGAGGCGGGACCCACGGCGAACGAGACGAACGTCGTGACACGGGACGGCGCGCCGGGGCCGCGGTTGTTCGGGACCTCGATGGTCGCGCACGGCGTGAGCTCGTCGAGGTGCGGTGCGCCCGTGGCGGCGAGCGTGGGCGACATCTTGTAGAGGCGGATGAGCCCCGTCGTCCCCTGGTCGGCGGAGGTCACGACCAGGACGCTCCCGTCGGGGTGGACCCCGAAGACGTCGTCGACGTCGGGCGTCATCAGCAGCACGGTCGGGCGGATGCGGTAGATGCCGCCGGGGAGCGCGACGAACGCGGCTGACCCGTCGGGCGTCACCTCGAGGTCGTCGGAGGGATCGTAGTCGTCGCACGGGTCGAGGCCCTCCGCCGCGTCGATCCGGTCGACGAGGATGGTGTTCGTCCCGTTGCTCTTGCGCTCCGCGAGCAGCACCTCCTTCGCGTCGCGGAAGCAGTTGTCGGGCTCGCTGAGGGCCCGGTACTCGGCGATGTAGATCTGCCCGCCGGCCGCGGCGGGGACGCCGTCGCAGGCGAGCTGCGTCGTGCTGACCGGCACGTGGTGGACGATCTCGGCTCCCGTGCGGTTCCCCGCGGCGTCGAACGTGAGGTGGAGGATGCTGGCCTCGAGCTCGCCGTCGCCGATCGCGGGCGGCGAGGGATCGGTGTACGTCCCCTCGTCGCTCATGAGATAGAGACCGCCCTCGCCGTCGCCGCACATGTCGACCGGGTCGAAGGAGACCTCGGAGGGGCAGTAGCTCCCCGGACAGTCGGACGCGGTGCTGCACGGCTGGCCGGCGCGGGCGCCGCGCGGACACGTGCCCGTCTGCAAACAGACGCCGTGGTTGGCGGCGCAGTCCGCGTCGACGACACAGAGGTCCCCGGTGCCGGGCCCGTTCTGGGGCACCTGACACGCGTGCACGTTGTTGTTGGCCAGGAGACGCGTCCCGTCCGGACGGATGCCGAACGTCCCCGACGTGGCCGTGTTGTAGAAAACGGTCGCCGCTGCCGGGATCGGGCCCGTGCCCGGCGCGACGCCCCCGAAGCCGTGCGCGATGAGATGGACCGACTGCTGGTTCGAGGCGGACGCGACCAGCGTGATCTCCGCCGACTGATGGCCGGGCGCCGTCGGCGCGAACCCGAGGTCCACGGACGCCTTCTCGTCGGGACCGAGATCGAGGTCCGTCGTCCCGAGCGCGAACGCGTCGCCGTTCTTCCCGAGGCGGACGCGGAGCTGGCTCGTCGGCGTCTTGTCGACGTTGTGCACCGTGAACGTGCGCGTCGACGTGGCACCGAGCGCGACGCCGGCGAACTCGAGCGCGGCGTCGGCCTCGACGCGGAGCACGCCCGGCGTGCGTCCCGGGTCGAGGTTCGGGACGGCGAGCATCGTGAGCGTGTCGGTCGAGTCGAGCTGACCGTCGCTCACCGTGAGCCGCACCGTCACGTCGACCGCCGTCGCCGCGAAGACGTGGACCGGCTGCGGGTCCGTCGAGGTCGTCCCGTCGCCGAAGTCCCAGAGATAGGTGAGGACGTCGGACTCGGGGTCGTGGCTCTTCGTCCCGTCGAGCTGGAGCGGGATGCGGTCGAGGATCACGTCGCTCGGGGTGAGGGCGCGGGCCACCGGCGCCTGATCGACCGCGTCGCTCGCCCGGAAGCGGATGCGGTCGACGTCGCGCAGTCGGGCATGCCCCTTCCCGCCGGTCCCCCGGACCTCCAGACGCAGGCGGTTCCCACGGTGCGTGTCCACGTTCAGGAGCGCGGGCCCGAGCGCGGCGCGCATGCCGACGACGGCGCCGCCCTCGACGATCGGGTCGAAGAGCGGCGTGACGTTCACGCCGCCGAGGCGCGCGCGGAACGTGCTCGGATCCGCCGTCACGTTCCCCGTCCCGAAGCGCGCGATGACGTTCACGAACGGATGAGCCGCCACCCGCCCGCGTCCCGCCGGCGCGATGACGCGGAGGAGCTGGTTCGACCTCTTCTGCGCCGCAGCAGCGGGCGCCGCCAGCAGTCCCGCGCAGGCGACGAGCACCAGGGCGCGAGGGTGCTCCATGAGACGGCGGAGCCTACGGGATCAACGCCCGTCAATGCAACGCGGAAATCGGGTCACTCGCAGGCAGCCGACAGCATGGAGATCGCCACGTCGTTCGGGAAGGAGTCCTTCTGCGCGTCCGTGCTGCTGGAGGGCTGCCGCTCGGCGAGCACGCCGGTCGGGAAGAGGTGGTAGGCCACCACGCGGTCGAGCTGGCCCCCGGCGACGTACGCGGTGTTGGCCTGGATCGCGAGACGAACCGGCGTCATCTTGGACTCCCGGTCCGATTGCGCGCTCGGACGCTTCGGCAGACGGCTCCGCGGCGCGTCCTCCAGCCGAGCGTCGTGGCGGAGCCGGTACGAGTCGACGCGTCCCTTGAGGAACTGCGCCCCGAGGAGCGCCTGGCCGTTCGGATGGAGGGCGATCCCCTCGTACTGGAGCGCCTCGGCCGTGCTGCTCGCGATGCACTGCTGGCGCTGCCGCCGCGCCTGCCGACGCGCGCACGCCGCGCTGGCGAGCTGGTCGAACCCGCTGCAGTCCTCGATGAAGACGCGGGGCGGGCCCGTGCGGCTCCGCTTCTTGTCGCAGAACGTCCCGTCGGGCTGGAGCCGGAACGCGATCAGGCGCCGGAGCCCGCGCTCCTCCACGTAGATCGTGTCGCCCGTGACGGCGAGTGCCTTCGGCTGCCGGATGCCCGAGCGCTCCGAATCGGGCCAGATCGGGGGATCCGGACGATCCCGCTTCGTCGCGGGGCCGCAGCCGGTCTGCGGCAGGCTGCCGTCGGCCCCCAGCCGGTAGACCTCGATCCGGCCCGGCGGGTCGTCGGCGCTCACGTAGAGGAGGCCGTTCGCCACCTGGAGGTCGAGGTAGTTCGCGGCGTCGGGGCCCTGGACGCAGCTCGTCGCCTCGTCCGGCACGTCGCCGTCCGGCGCGAGCGCGTAGGCGGAGACGTACCCGTGCTGGGTGACGTACAGCGTCCGGCCGTCGGGGGCGAGCGCGAGGTCGCGGGGGTCGAGGTCGTCCGTCACCCTCGTGCTCGTCGGACGCCGGAGCGTCCCGGCCGCGCCGATGGGGAACGCCTCGATGCGATCGAGCTCGGCGACGTAGAGGGTGTGGTTCGCGACCAGCAGCCGCCGTGGCTGCGTCCCGGCGGTCGCGACGTGCACCTTCGGCGTCGGCGGGAGCGTGCCGTCGTGGCCGATGCAGAAGCCGTCGACACCGTTGGTCGCCGCCGCGGTCGCGTAGAGGATCGACGCGGCGGAGGCGGCGCGCACGGCGAGGAGCGCGGCGGTGAGCGCCAGGCTGACGGTACGCATGAAGCCGGGGCTTATAGCAACCGCGTCGAGCTGGTTGAAGTGCATTGCCAGCCCCCGGGGGGGCGGCGATAATGCCCCCTCGACCACGACCGGGAGGCCGCATGTCCGCGCACGTGACCAGCCGCCGCGAAGGATCGATCCTCTACGTGGGGCTCGCCCGCCCCGAGAAGCGGAACGCCATTCACCGCGACCTGCTGCTCGCGCTGGTGGACGCCGTCGCCGCCGCGGAGCGCGAGCCGGACGTCCGCGCGGTGGTCGTCTACGGAGAGGGGCCGGTCTTCTCGGCCGGCGTCGACTTCGGGATGCTGGCGGGCGACGTCGCCGGCGAGCAGCCGCTGCCGCTTCGCACGCTGGTCGGCGACATGCAGGCCGCGCTCTCGCGCCTGGAGGCGATCGAGAAGCCCGTGATCGGCGCGCTCCACCGCTACGTTCCCGGGCTCGGCCTCGAGCTGGCCCTCGCGTTCGACCTCCGCATCGCGACCGCCGACTGCGAGCTCGGGCTTCCCGAGGTGCGCGTCGGCCTGGTGCCGGACGTCGGCGGGACGACGCGCCTCGTCCGCACGGTCGGCTACGCGAAGGCGAAGGAGCTGATCCTCACCGGCCGCATGATCGGCGCCGCGGAGGCGCTCGCGATCGGGCTCGTGAACCAGGTCGTGCCGCCGGGCGAGCACCTCGCCGCCGCGACGCGCCTGGCGGAGGAGATCGCGGCGAACGCGCCGCTGGCCGTCGGGCTCGCGAAGCGCCTCGTCGACCTCGGCAGCAACGTCGACAAGCAGACGTTCCTCGCCATGGAGCTCCTTGCGCAGAGCGTCCTCGTGCGCACCGAGGACGCGCGCGAGGGCGCCCGGGCGCTCGCCGAGCGGCGCCCGCCGCGCTTCAGCGGCCGGTGAGCCAGCCCTGGAACGTCCTCGCCACCGCGCTGGAAGGGCGGCGGGACGCGCTCCTGATCGCGCTCCGCAGGCTCGGCCGCTTCCGCCGCGGCGGCTACCGCAACGTCGTGGTGGGTCAGGTCGACGACCCGACCGCGTTTCTCCGCGCCGTCCGTGACGCGCTCACGGCCGACCCGCTCCTGCCGACCGCGCTCGCCAAGGTGGTTCCGATCGAGACCACGGTGCGCTTCGACGCCGCCACCGCCGTCGACGCGGTCGCGACCGCCGCCGAGCCGCTCGTCGACCGCCTCGCCGGCGGGAGCTTCTTCGTCCGCCTCGAACGCCGCGGTCTCAAGGGCCGCCTCCACACCCCGACCTTCGAGCGCGACCTCGCCGACCGCGTCTGGCGCCAGCTCGAGTCCCGCGGCCACACACCGAGCGTCGACTTCCGCGACCCCGACGCCGTCCTCGTCATCGAGACCATCGGCGACGAAGCGGGCATCGCGGTCCTCTCCCGCGCGCTCCGGCAGGAATTTCCGTTCGTGAAGATCCGGTAGCGTCGCGGCGCGGAGCGGGGACCCGGGCCCGGCTCACGGTCCTCGGCGGGTCGGCGCCGCGGTGCGGACCGGGCGAGCGTCCCGCCTCGGACAGATCGCCGGCTCCCGGGTCCCCGCTCTGCGCCGGGCCGCTAGTGTCCCGAGTCCGAAGTTCGTTGAATACTAATTGCGGTCGTTCGTCTCCTGCTATGAGGAGGGGACGGCATGGCGGGCGGACGGCCGAAGGCGGCGTTGGTGGTGA
>CAZLYE010000303.1:0-5973 GCA_964562865.1 uncultured Binatia bacterium (SeqCode)
TTCGCGGCGATGGTTGAGGGCCGTCGCGGCTTCCTCCGCTTCGTCGGCAAGGGATCGGTGGTTCTCGCGTTCCTGGTGCAGATCGCCGCGGCCGCGCGTGCCTTCGTTCCGAACGTGCTCTACGAGCCGTCCCGACGCTTCAAGATCCGGAAGCCCAAGGACTATCCACCGGGGGTGACCTTCGATCCCGACCGTCGGCTCTTCGTCGTGCGCGCGGACGACGACTTCCACGTGGTGTCGGCGGTCTGCACGCACCTCGGCTGCACCGTGCAGTGGAAGCAGGACCGGCGGGAGTTCGCCTGCCCGTGTCACGGGAGCAAGTTTCACGAGGACGGGACGAACTTCGCCGGCCCCGCCCCGCGGCCCCTCGCCTGGTACGTGACTGCGCTCTCCCCCGACGGCTATCTCGAGGTCGACACGGACGAGGAGGTCGCCCGCGGCTTCCGGTTCACGCCCCCGAAGGGGGAGGCGTGAGCGTCGCCGAGCGCCTCCGGGCGCGGTGGCGGGCCGCCGTCTGGACGTGGGCGCCCGCGAGCGAGCGCGAGGCGGGCGAGGCCATCGTCCGGAACCTCTGGCTCCACTGGTTCCCGAACAAGGTGGCCGTGCGGAGCGCGAGCAGGAGCTACTCGCTGTGGCTCGGGACGGCGGCCGCGTCGCTCTTCCTGATCCTCCTCGTGACCGGCGTGCTCCTGATGTTCTTCTACGTGCCCTCCGTCGAGCTCGCGTACTGGACGATGAAGGACATCCGCTTCGCCGTGAGCTTCGGCTGGCTGCTCCGCAACCAGCACCGCTGGGCGGCGCATCTCATGGTCGGGGCGAGCTTCCTCCACATGGCGCGCGTGTTCTTCACCGGGGCCTATCGGGGAGCGCGGAGCCTCAACTGGCTCGTCGGCATCGCGCTCCTGCTCGCGACCCTCCTGCTCTCGTTCACGGGATACCTGCTGCCGTGGGACCAGCTCGCCTTCTGGGCCGTCACGGTCGGGACGAACATCGCGCGCGAGGCGCCCGTGATCGGGGGGTCGATCCGCTTCCTCCTGCTCGGTGGCACCGAGATCGGCCAGGCGACGCTGCTGCGCTTCTACGTCCTCCACGTGTTCGTGCTGCCGGCGGCGGTGCTCGTGCTCTTCGGCTACCACATGTGGCGGGTGCGGAAGGACGGCGGCCTCGCGGCCGGTGAGCCGCTCAGGCAGGCCCGCACGCTCCATCCCACCGCCCCGTCGCCGTCGAAGAGCTACTCGATCTTCGGCGTCACGCGGGGGACGACCATCCAGACGCTCGCCTCGACCCACGTCGAGGAGGAGGACGTGGCCTTCTCGTCTCCCGAGCTTGTGCGCCGGATCATCCTGGTGTTCCTGCTCGTCTTCAACCTGACGCTCGTCCTGAGCGTCCTCTTCGACGCGCCGCTGGAGGAGTTCGCGAACCCGGGCGTCACGCCGAACCCCGCCAAGGCGCCGTGGTACTTCCTCTGGCTCCAGGAGCTCGTGGCGAGCACGACCATGCACGTCGGCGGGCTCACGGTGAGCGGCGGCCTCGTCGGCGGCATCCTGATCCCGGGGATCCTCCTCCTCGCGGCGGCTGCCTGGCCGTTCCTCGACCGGAGCCCGGCGGCCACCGAGGGCGTGTGGCTGCCCCGCGAGCGGCGTCTCCAGAACCTGGTGTTCGTCGTCGTCTCGGTGGTGATGATCGTGCTCATCCTGGTCGGCGTCTACTGTCGCGGGCCCTCGTGGGGCTTCTTCTGGCCGTGGCAGCCGTGGCCGCCCCTCCCGGCGAACCTCTAATGCGCGCGCCGTTCTCCCGCTTCGAGTCGTTCGACTTCCCGGCCCTCGTGGTGCTGTCGCTGCTGTTCTTCGGCCTCGTCGTCGCCGGCGTGGTGCGGGAGGTGGGTGGCGACTGGCGGCCGATCCAGCAGCGCTTCGTGCAGGTGCTCGAGCAGCACGGTCAGGTGCGTGCCGCGCGATCCTTCGTGCCGGGCGTGCGACAGATCTGGATACCGAGCCTCGGGCGCGTCGATCGGTGCGTCACCTGTCACCTCGGCTGGGAGTGGGGCAAGACGCTGCCCGCGTCGCTGCCGCAGCCGCTCGCGCCCCATCCCGAGCTGCCCTACCTCGACGCCCATCCGTTCGCGGAGTTCGGCTGCACCGTCTGTCACGGCGGGCAGGGCTTCGCGACGGAGATCGAGGCGGCCCACGGCCACGTCGAGCACTGGGACGAGCCGCTCCTCGACCGGACCCTCGCGGAGCGCTACGGCCTGACGCAGGCCGAGCTGATGCAGATCCGGTGCAACGCCTGCCATCGGCGGGAGGACGCGACGGCCGGGATGGAGGCCATCGACCAGGGGAAAGTCCTCTTCCGGAAGAACAAGTGCCTCGTCTGCCACACGGTCGAGGGACGAGGTGGTCTCAAGGCCCCCGACCTCACCTACATCGGCGACAAGAATCCCGAGCTCCTCGACTTCACGCACGTCACCGGCAAGCACACGGCGCTCAACTGGCACATCCAGCACCTGACGCACGCCGACACGGTGAGCCCGGGGACGGCGATGCCGGACTTCGACTTCGAGCCCGAGGAGGCGCGCCCGCTCGCCCTCCTCCTCCTCAGCTGGCGACGACAGACGTTCCCGCCCCGCTACCTTCCGAGCCCCGCCGCGGCGACCACGCCGGAGACGAGGGCCCCGCGCGAGCCGCTGCCGGCGCCGGCAGTCCCCGGCGCGGACGCGGGGCGCGAGGTGTTCGTCACACGCGGCTGCAACAGCTGCCACGGCGTCGGCGCGGGAACCGTGATCGGGCCGGACCTGAAGGGCGTCGGGGGCCGGCGTGATGCGGACTGGCTCCGCCGGTGGCTCGCCGATCCCGCCGCCATGGTGCGGGCATACCCGGATCTGCAGGCCTGGCCGGCCGCGTACGGGAACATCGTCATGCCGAACCAGAACCTCTCCACGCAGGAGATCGACGCGCTGGTGAGCTACCTGGCGAAGCTCTAGGCGGCTCCACGCCGACGACGTCGTTGACGGCCGCCCTCGCCCGTCGCTAGCCTTCGCCGTGATGCAGGGGCGGGTCTACTCGTGGGGAACGCGCGTTCTCTACGTCGGCCCCGGGCTCGCGGCGGGGCTGCACGCGCACCACGCCGTACAGGTGTTCATCCCGCTCTCCGCGCCGATTCGGCTGCGCGCCTCGCGTCGGGCGCCGTGGCGGACGTACGAGGGCGCGCGGGCGCGGACGTCGCGCACGAGAGCGACACGTCGCTCGAGCTGATCGTCTCGATGTGGATGGACGCCGACACCCGTGAGGCGAGGGCAGTTCGTTCAAGACACGCCAGCGGCACCCGTGTAGACGACGCGCCGATGCGGCTCCTCGCGCTGCGGGTCGTCCTCCTCGCAATGGCGGCCGGCGAGGCGCTCGGCGGCTTCACCCAGGTCTTCCGCGCGCAGCGGATGTCGCGGTTCACGGGGCGGCCGTACGACGCCGCGTACCACGGCGTCGTCGCGGACTGCGGGCTCTACAACCTCGCGATGGCGCTTCTCCTCGCGCTCTCGGCGCTCGATCCGGTGCACGACGTGATCGTCCTCCGGGTGGCGATCGTCCTCTACGCCGCGCACGGGGGGACGCATCTCCTGCGCTGGCTCGGCGTCTACTACGGGGGCGAGACGCGCATCCCGACGCGTCCCCCGCGCGCCGAGCTGCGCGCCGCGCTGCCGCTCCTCGTGGCGCTCGCCGCCATGCTCCTCCTGTATCCTTAGCGAGCCGGTCCGAGCGCCTGCGCGCACGGTACACCCCCGGCTTTGATTCGGTACCCGGCAAGCCGTAAAGACTGCCGGCGTGGACACGCGGCGCCCGACGAACCCCGCCGCCGAGGAGATCCTCGGGCTCTACTTCCCCGTCCTCGACCACGGCTTCGTGGCGCTCGTCGACTACATGGGCTCCGACGAGGACGTCGAGCGCGCCGCGCGCGTGTCCTACGGCTACGGCACGCGGCGGACGAGCGAGACGCGCGGTCTCATCCGCTACCTCCGCCGCCACCGGCACACGACGCCGAGCGAGATGGTGGAGCTCAAGTTCCACTGCGCGATGCCGATCTTCGTCGCACGCCAGTGGATCCGCCACCGGACGGCGTCGCTGAACGAGTACAGCGGGCGCTACTCGCTGCTGCCGCTGCTCTTCTACCGGCCGGCGCCCGACCAGTTCCAGGCGCAGAGCGCGACCAACCGGCAGGGACGCGGCGGCGCGTCGCTCGCGTCGCTCCACGCGGACGCGGTCGAACGCTGGGAGCGGCTCCGGCGGGACGCCGCGGAGCAGTACGAATGGCTCGTGTCGCACGACGTCGCGCGCGAGCTCGCGCGCATCGACCTCCCCCTGTCCACCTACACGCAGTGGTACTGGAAGATCGACCTCCACAACCTCCTCCACTTCCTCTCGGTGCGGGCCGACGCGCACGCCCAGTGGGAGATCCGCGCCTACGCCCGGGTGATGGCCGGCATGCTGAAGCGCGTCGCGCCGCTCAGCTTCGAGGCGTGGGTGGACTACGAGCTCGCGGGGACCCATCTCTCGCGCGGCGAGCTCGCCGCGCTCCGACGCCTGGTCGAGGTCCGCGGGCGCGACCTCGCGGCGCGGCCCGGCGCGAACGTCGCGGCGGCGGAGCTCGCGGGGCTCGGGCTCTCGAACCGCGAGGCCGACGAGCTCCTCGCGAAGCTCGCCGCCGCGCCGCCGGCCGACGACTTCGCCCTCGACCTCACGGCGGCGCGGTCGGCGGAGGAATTCGCGCGCGAGATGGAGGCGGCGGTCCCGCGCGTCGACCGGAAGTGACGCCGCCGGTCCGTCGCGGCGTCCGGCGCTTCAACTTCGGCCGCTATCTGGCCGCGCAGGAGGTCTGGGAGGAGGCGTGGCGTGCGGCGCCCGCCGAGGACCGGCCCTTCCTCGAGGCGCTCGTGCAGCTTGCGGCCGCGCTCCACCTCCGCACGCGCCGCGGCGCCACGCGCGGCGCGGTGCACCTCCTCTCGCAGGCGCTCGTCGTGCTCGAGGAGTACCGGCCGGCCGCGCAGGGGATCGACGTGGAGGCGCTGGTCGTGGAGTTCGACGCCTACCGCGAGTGGATCCGTGGGCTCGACCGGCCGCATCGCCTGCTCGACCGCCGCCGCATCCCGCGCGTGCGGTGAGCGGCGCACCGATACGATGCCGTGCGCGCGCCCGTCGCTTGCCGGGGCCGGGGACCTCGTGCGAGGAGGGAGGATGCGGAGCGGGCCCCGGCTCGTCGTCGTCACGCTCGTCCTCGTCCCGTGGGCGGCGTGGGGCGCGGGGCCGACCGTCCTCTTCACGCTCCCGGCGCTGAACGCGACGCCGTCCGTGTTCGGCTCCCTCCCGTTCCCGTGCGATCTCTACTTCGACGGCGGGCAGCCGGGCGACGGCGACGGCACGCTCCTCAACGGGGGGGCCTCCATCGGCCTCGCGACCGACGTCGTGCGCACCAACACCGCGTCGATCGAGGACGCGCTCGACCTCCTCGACGGCTTCGGCACCACGACCGCGACGTGGTTCTTCTTCGACGCGCCGATCGACCCGGCGAGCCTGCCGGCCTCGCCCGTGCTCGCCCCGTCGCTCGGCGACGCCGTCTTCTGCGCCGACACCCTGACGCTCACGCCGGTGCCGATCCTGCTCGCGTTCGACTTCGACACGCGGATCCGCAACGTGCTCTCGGTGGTCCCGCTGCCCGGCCGGCCGCTCGCGCCGAAGACGACCTACACCTGCGTCGTCCGCCGCGCGGTGACGGGGGGCGGTGCGCCCGTCGAGCCGTCGCCGGACTGGACGAGCGTCCGCGACGGCACGAGCGCCAATTCGGATGCGGACGCGATCTTCGATCCGGTCGTGGCCGCGCTGGGCGCGGCCCGCGTCCCGGCGGGCGACATCGCGGGGATGACCGTCTTCACGACCGAGTCGACCACCGACGACCTCCTCCGGATCCGCGACGTCGTGCTGCCCGCGC
>CAZLYE010000304.1:0-7653 GCA_964562865.1 uncultured Binatia bacterium (SeqCode)
CACAGGACGGGCTTCTTCCCGCGATAGACTAGGCCCTCCCCGATGCACCGGCCGAGCGCGCGGATCTCCTCCGCCTCGTACGAGGGGTCGGTCGTCAGGTACGGGTGCGCCCAGTCGCCGATCACGCCGAGGCGCGCGAACTCCCCGCGCTGCACGTCGACGAAGCGGTCGGCGTAGGCCCGGCAGAGCGCGCGCACCTCGCTCTTCGGCATCGCCTCCTTCTTCGCTCGGCCGAGCTCCTTCTCCACGTTCAGCTCGATCGGCAGCCCGTGGCAGTCCCACCCCGGGACGTAGGGTGCCAGCCGGTCCGTCATCGCCCGGTGCTTCACGATGATGTCCTTCAGCACCTTGTTGAGCGCGGTGCCGAGGTGGATGTGCCCGTTGGCGTACGGCGGGCCGTCGTGGAGGACGAAGCGCGGCCGCCCCGCGTTCCGCTCGAGGAGACGCTCGTAGAGGCGCATCTCCGCCCACCGCTTCACCACGGCGGGCTCGCGCTGCGCGAGGTTCGCCTTCATCGGGAAGTCGGTGCGCGGCAGGTTGAGCGTCGCCTTGTAGTCCATCGGACCGCGGGCCACGCTAGCAGCGGGATCCCGCGCTTTCAAAGGGACGGACGCGGCGCGAACGCGACGAGCGTGCGTTCGACGGCGGCGGCGCGCGATTCTCCCACCGGATTCGGGAACACGATCGTCAGCGCGGCCCCCGCCATGCGATACGCGCGCAGTCGCTCGCGGCAGTGCGCAGGGTCGCCCGCCAGCGTGACGGCGTCGGCCATCTCGTCGCTCACGGCGCGCTCGGCCGCGGCGACGTCGCGCGTCCGCCAGGCGGCGTGCACCGCCTCGACCTCCGTCTGGAAGCCGCTCGCGGCGAGCATGTTCCCGTAGAAGGGCAGGTTCGCGTAGCGGGCAAGCATCCGCTTCGCCTCGTGGAGGGCGGCGCCGCGGTCCGCCGAGAGATACGACGTCGTGAAGTGGCAGACGGTGACCGTCTCCGGATCGCGGCCGGCGCGCGTGGCCCCGCGCCGGAGCGCGGCGAGCGCGTGCGGGTAGCGGGCGAGCGGGAACAGGTTGAAGATCACGCCGTCGGCGAGCTCGCCGGCGAGCGCGGTCATACGCGGCGCCAGCGCCGCCGCGAGGATCGGCGGCGGCACCGCGGGGCGCGGCTGGTGCGGCCCCTTCGTCCACGCGGCGCGGAGCGCGCCGATCACCGTGCGCATCTTGCCGAGCGGGTCGCTCATGTCGATGCCGAGCGGCTCGTTCACCGCGCGGTGCCCGACGCCCACGCCGAGAAGGAGCCGTCCGCCGGAGAACTCCTGCACCGCCGCGGCCTCGGCGGCGAGGAGCGTCGGGTGACGGAGGTAGACGTTGGTGATCGCGGTCCCGACGCGCAGGCGCTCGGTCGCGAGCGCCACGGCCTCGGCGTACGCGAGTGAGTCGCAGTACGACTCCGGGATGAAGACGCCCTCGTAGCCGAGCGTCTCCGCGCGACGCGCCCAGGCGACGATGTCCCGCGGGGAGGCGTCACGCAGCGGCGAGAACGCGAGCGCGATCCGTTCCATCGCCGAGCCATAGCGCGCCGCGAGGCGTTGCGGCAACGGCGAGGCTCGGCTAGACCGTCGGCGTGGCGAAGAGGATGCTCCTGCACTTCGACTGGGGCGCCTACCCGGCCTACGAGAAGGCCGACGAGCAGGGGATGCCGCAGCCGTGCGCGCTCGGCGTGCCCTGGGTCAACCCCGACACGCAGCGGACGCTCGCCCGGCTCCACATCCCGCGCACCGATCCGTGGGGACGCCCGCTTCCCGAGCCGGCCGCGGACGAAGAGGTCCCCGGCTCACGATAGCCGGCGCCGCGACGGCGAGCGCCGTCCCGGCTGGGCCTCGAGGAGCGTGCTCGGCCGCCACTCCTTCCGGACGCCGAAGTAGTAGCAGCAGAGCTCGGCGTCGAGGTCGTTGTGGAACGTCCGCTGCCGGCCGTCGGCGAATCGCACCCGGACGAGGCACGTCCCGCCCTCGAGGACCGACGTCATCTCCTCGACGACGACGCCCTCGCCCCACTCCTCGTGGTCGGCGTGGAAGACCCGGTCGCCGAGCCGGAGATAGAGCCGTGCGGACATGCGGCGTTCAGTTTAGCGTGTCGCGCGGGCGGTGCCATAGTCCCGCTCAGAACGTCGAGCCACCGTCCGGAGCGATCTCGATCCGCGCCCCCTCGACGACGACCGGGACGACGCGGCGCCCGCGCGTCAGCTTGAGGAGCTCGACGACCGCCTCCGGGCGGTTCGACACGTTCACCTCGCGCCACGCGACGCTGCGCGCGGCGAGCTCGCGGCGCTTCGCCTCGCAGTAGGGGCAGCCGGTCGTCGTGTAGAGGAGGACCGGCGCCGGCGCGGTCACGGGATCTCGGTGCCCGCGATGAGCGTGGCGGCGGCGCTGAACATCCCGCCGAGCCCGTGGCACAGCGCGATCGTGCAGTCGCGGACCTGACGGGCGCCGCACTCCCCGCGGAGCTGTCGGACGGCCTCGACCAGCGTGAACATGCCGTACATCCCGCTGTGGGTGTAGGAGAGCCCGCCGCCGTTCGTGTTCATCGGGAAGTCACCGCCCGGGGCCGTCCGCTGCCCGGCGACGAAGGGTCCCCCCTCGCCGGGCTTGCAGAACCCGAGCGCCTCGAGCGCCATGATCGGGACGAGGGTGAACGCGTCGTAGAGCTCGGCGACGTCGACGTCCGCGTGCCGGATGCCCGCCATCGCGAAGGCACGCTCCCCGGCCATCCGCGCCGCATCCCAGCGGGCGAAGTCCGGCATCTGGCTCACCATCACGTGAGTCGACGCCTCGCCCGTGCCGAGCACGTAGACCGGCTTCTTTGCGAGGTCGCGCGCGCGCTCGGCGGACGTGAGCACGACGGCGCCGCCGGCGTCGGTCACGAGGCAGCAGTCGAGCAGGTGAAACGGCCACGAGATCACGCGCGACGCGAGCACGTCCTCGACGGTCAGCGGGTCGCGCATGAGCGCGCGCGGGTTGAGCGTCGCCCACTTGCGCGTGGCGACCGCCACCTCGGCGAGCTGCTCGCTCGTCGTCCCGAACTCGTGCATGTGGCGAGTGGCCGCGAGCGCGTAACCCGTCGGCGGCCCGGCGAGCCCGAAGGGCGCCTCGAACTGGAGCCTCCACGAGTCGGCGCCGAACCGCGTCCCCGGCATGCCGACGCGCGACGCGCCGCTCTCGCCGTGCGTGATGAGCGCGACGTCGCAGATCCCGGCGTCGATCGCGGCCATCGCGTGCTGCACGTGCGCGATGAAGGAGCAGCCGCCGATCTGCGTGCCGTCGATGTAGCGCGGGCGGATGCCGAGGTACTCGGCCGTCTCGGAGCCCATCCAGAGGCCGGCGCTGAACACGGCGTCGACGTCGTCCTTCCGGAGCCCTGCATCCGCGAGCGCGTTCCGCGCCGCCTCGGCGTGCAGTGCGAACGCCGACTTCTGCGGGAGCTTCCCGTGCTCGTCCGACTCGCCCGCGCCGACGATCGCGACGCGGCCGCGCATCCGCCGGAGCTCCCTCGTCATGCGGGACGGAAGCGCGGCAGCGCGACGTCGGGCGAGACGTCCTCGAACACCACCTCGACGGACAGACCGATCCGGATCTTCGCGGGGTCGGGCTCGATCCCGACCAGGTTGGTCATGAGCCGCGGCCCCTCGTCGAGCTCGACGATCGCGATCACGTAGGGCGCCGGGAGGGGGAAGTTCCGCTGCCCGCGGTGGACGACGGTGAACGTGTGCACCGTTCCCCGGCCGCTCACGCGCCGCCATTCGACGTCGTCCGCCAGGCAGTGCGGACACACCGCACGCGGGTAGAAGAAATGACGGCCGCACGCGCGGCAGCGCTGCACCGAGAGCTCGTGGCGTCGCGCGGCCTCCCAGAAGGGGCGCGTCTCGGGCGTCGGGACGGGCAGCGGGCCGCTGTACTCGCTCATGCGGACTCGTGATGGACTTGGAGACCCGGCCGGCTTATAGAGTCTCGTCTCGGAAGGGGTCAAGCTCGCCCGCCGCATGAGAATTGCGCTGGCCCTCTTGGTGCTCGTCGCGACGCTCCTCCCCGCCGCCGCCGCTGACGACGACACGATCTCGTGGGAGGAGGCCGACAAGCACGTCGGCGAGGAGACGACGGTCGAGGGACGCGTCGTCGACGTGCACTGCTCGCCGCTCTCGTGCCTGCTCGCGTTCGAGCCGAGCTACAACCGCTTCACCGCGGTGATCCAGGCGCAGAGCTTCGACGTGCTGCCGCCGTCGGAGCTCGAGCAGCGCTACGGCGGGAAGAACGTCCGCGTCCACGGGCGCATCGAGAATCGCGACGGGAAGCCCGAGATCGTCGTCGACCGGCCCGACGCGATCGCGCTCGCCGGCCCCCGACGGCCCGGGGAGAAGGAGGCCGAGAAGGCCGCGCGGGCGCAGGTCGAGACGATGGAGCGGCTCGCCGACGTGCTGACGCGCGTCGAGGAGCTGACGGAGCGCCTCGCCGACGTCCAGCAACGGATGGACGCGCTGCTGGCGCGCCTGGAGCAGCGGGAGGCCGCGCTCGCCGCCCTGCAGCCGAGCGCACCGCCACCGCCGCCGAGCTTCGGCGAGCCGCAGCAGCGCCCCGCGTTCGAGGCGCTGCGGACGGTGAAGCGCGGCATGAGCAGCGCGGAGGTGGAGCGCCTCGTCGGGCAGCCGCAGTACGTCGAGAGCGGCGGCAACGGCTGGGTGACGTGGTACTACGGCTACGGCCGGAGCGTCAGCTTCGACGGGCGGGGGCGCGCGCAGGCGCTCGTGGGATTCCCGCCGCCTTGAGGATACTGGGGGCCCGTCCAGTGCTCGCGCGGCTTCGCCGCGCGGCGCGCTTCCCATGCCCCCAGACCCCGTCGGCCGGCCCGGCGGCTCTCGCCGCGGCCTCCGACGTATTCGCACTGCAGGGGGTGATGAGGGGCTCCGGCTACAGGCGCTCGCGGAGACGTTCGACCAGGGTCGGGAGGATCTCGCCGGCGGGGCCGCGGAGGGTGTGGCGGCAGAGGGAGGTGACCTCGGACTCGTAGGGATTCACCTCGACGAGGTCGCCGCCGCGCTGGTGGATCGCGATGGGGAACTGCGCGGCGGGATACACCGTCGCGGACGTGCCGGCCACGAGCATGCAGTCCGCGAGCTCGGCCTCCTCGAAGCACTGGTCGAGGACGTCGCGCGGGATCGGCTCGCCGAACGACACCGTGTCGCTCTTCAGGATGCCGCGGCAGCGGGGACAGCGCGGCGGCAGCTCCGCGAAGTCGATCGTCTGACGCGGGTAGCGTGCGACGCAGGTGATGCAGCGGATCACCGTCACGTTCCCGTGGATCTCGAGGAGGCGGCGGCTGCCGGCGAGGCGGTGGAGGTTGTCGACGTTCTGCGTGATCGTGCACTTGAGCGTGCCGAGCTCCTCGAGCTCCGCGAGCGCCACGTGGCCGGGGTTGGGGCGCGCCACTGCGAGCGTCTCCCACAGCTCGCGCATCGGGCCGGCGGGGTTGAGCCGCTCCTCCCAGGCACGCCGCGGGTCCTTCAGGAACCGCTGATAGCCGTCCATCGGCGGCTCGCCGTGCTTCGTCCAGAGCCCGCCCGGACCCCGGAACGGTGGGATGCCGCTCTCGACGGAGAGCCCCGCGCCGGTGAGCGCGATCAGATGGCGGGCGCGGGCGAGACAGTCCGCCGCGCGATCGAGCACGTCGGAATCCCACGCTTCCATCGGCGGGAGTCGAATCTCGCCCCGCGGTCCGCTGGTGTCAACGGCACCCGTGCGCGCGGGTTGACAGGGGCGAGCCGGCCGGTATTGCGTCCAGGCATGACGGCCTCGCGTGCGCCCGTGGCGGGCGTGATCCTCGCCGGCGGACGCGCCGTCCGCATGGGCGGGCGCGACAAGGCGTTCGCGGCCGTCGGCGGCGAGCCGATCGCCGCACGGACCGTCCGGCTGTTCCACGCGCTCTTCCCCCAGGTGCTCGTCGCGACGAACCGCCCTGAGCGTTTCCGCGGGCTCGACGTCGAGGCCGTCCCCGACGGCTTCCCCGGGTGCGGACCGCTCGCCGGCATTCACGCGGCGCTCCTCGCGAGCCGGTACCCGCACGTCTTCGTCGCCGCCTGCGACATGCCGGGCCTCGACGCGGACGTCATCCGCTTCCTCGTCGCGCGGATCGGTGCCGCCGACGCGATCGTCCCACGCTGGGAGGACGACGTGGAGCCGCTCCACGCCGTCTACGCCGTCCGCTGCCTGCCGGAGATCGAAGCGAGCCTCCGCGCGGGACGCCACGCCATGCGGGACCTGCTGGCCTCGCTCTCCGTCGACTTCGTGAGCGAGGCGGAGCTCCGCGGCCTGCGCGGTGCGGCCGACAGCCTGACCAACGTCAACACGCCGGAGGAGCTCGCGGCCGTCGGCGGCCGCTTCGACGAGCCCGATCGATGACCCCCGGCGACGAGCCGGTCGACCTCCTCGACGCCGCAGGCCGTCCCGTCGGCGTCGTGTCGCGCCGCGAGATGCGCGCCCGCCGCCTCCCGCACCGCGCGGTCTACGTGCTCGTGTTCAACCGCCGCGGCGATCTCTTCATCCACCTCCGCACCGCCGACAAGGACGTCTACCCCGCGCACTGGGACGTCGCGATCGGCGGCGTCCTCGCGGCGGGCGAGTCCTTCGACGCGGCCGCGCGGCGCGAGGCCCGCGAGGAACTCGGTGTCGACGTCGAGCCAGAGCGTCTCTTCCCCTTCCGCTGGTCCGACGTGACGAACGACGTCCACGGCATGGTGTACCGCGCACGCCACGACGGGCCGTTCCGCCTCCAGCCCGAGGAGATCGTGCGCGGCGAGTTCGTCGCGCTGGACGACGTGGCCGCACGCGGCGCACGCGGGCCGTTCTGCCCCGACGGCCTCGCCGCGCTCGCCGCCTACCGCGCGACCGTCCGGTAGCCTACAGCCGGATCAGGATGCGCTGCCCCGGCTGCAGCGCGGCGGAGCGGAGGCCGTTGGTGATCCGCAGGCTCGCGAGCGAGACGCGGTGCCGACGGGCGACGGCGTACAGCGTGTCGCCGCGCCGCACGCGGTACTCGACCATGCGGACGGGCGCCTCCTCCGGGAAGTACCTCCCCGCGTGCCGCATCACGTGCAGGGCCGCCAGGAACTCAGCGTAGTAGTTGCGCGACGCGAAGCCGAATCCCGGACCGCGATAGCGGCTGACGAGCTCACCCAGGTCGTCGGACCCGACCGTCTCCCGCGCGCGCATCACGCCGCCGAGCCCACGGTTGTACGCCGTGACGGCGAGCGGCCAGCTGGGCAGCGCGTCCCGGAGCTCCCGGAGGTGCCGCGCGGCTGCCTCGCTCGCGCGCACCGGGTCGCGCCGCTCGTCGACGCCCCGCCCGATCCGCAGGTAGCGGCGCCCGGTCTCGCGCGTGAGCTGCCAGAGCCCGACGGCACCCGCGCGCGACGTCGCCGCCGGATGGTACGACGATTCGACCAGCGGCAGCGCCGCGAGCGCCAGCGGAAGCCGCTCGCGCAGGAGCACGCGCTCGACGACGGGCCGGTAGAGCCGCTGCGCGGTGAGCGCCGCCGCGAACGCGTCCCGCATGCCGCGCTGGACGCGGAGCCGCGGCGCGTCGACCGCCGGGAAGGGCCCCACCGGCTGGA
>CAZLYE010000305.1:0-4530 GCA_964562865.1 uncultured Binatia bacterium (SeqCode)
TCGCGCTCGCCATCCGGCAGCACCCCCAGCTGAACGGCATCGTCGCGCGCGGTCGCATCATGCTCCGGGACACGGTCGACATCTTCCTGCAGGTGGCGATCGAGGGCGGCACCGAGCTGTCCGGGCTGAAGATCGCGTGCGCCGACCAGAAGAGCGTGGTCGAGATCGCGCGCGAGATGGAGGCGCGGGTCGAGCGACTGCGGCAGCGGCGCGACCGGCAGGTGGAGCGGACGAAGTCCCTGCTCGACCGCATCCCCGTGCCGCTCCTCGGCCCGGTCATGCGGGCGATCGCCTTCCTCACCTACGACCTCGACCTCGACCTGACGCGCTTCGGCGTCGTGAAGGACGAGTTCGGCAGCGCGATGGTGACCAACGTCGGCATGTTCGGGCTGGCCCAGGCGCACGCACCGCTCGTCCCGTTCAGCCGCACGCCGCTCGTCGTGCTGGTGGGAGAGGTGCAGGAGAAGCCGGTCGCCGAGGCCGGGCGCGTCGTCGTCCGCCCCGTCATGACCCTCGGGGTCACGTTCGACCACCGCTTCATGGACGGGTGGCACGGTGGGGCGATGGCGCAGCTCTTCCGCGCCTACATCGAGGACCCGGCGCGCTTCGAGGAGCCCGGGACGGCCGACGTCGCGGCGGCTACGCCCAGCCAACGAAGCTGAGCTGGCGGCCGGTCCCGGCGCCGTCGCGCCGGTAGGAGTGGTAGCGCCGGTCGCACGCCGTGCACGGCCCGAGGAGGACGACCTTCCTCACGCCCGCGCCGTGGAGCAGGAGCCGGACCGCGGCGCGAAGGTCGACGTGGGGCCGGCCGGCCGTCTCGGTCCATGCCGGCGCGGTGATCTCTCCCGTCCGCGCCCGGAAGGCATGGGCCACTTCGGGCCCCACCTCGTAGCAGCAGCCGCCGATCGCGGGGCCGACCGCGGCCTCGACGCCGGCGGGCGGAATGCCGAGGCGCGCGACTGCGGCCTCGACCACGCCGGCCGCCGCTCCCCGCCAGCCGGCGTGGACCGCGGCCGCGATCCGGCGCCGGCGGTCGACGAGCAGGACCGGCACGCAATCGGCCGTCACGACGCCGACGAGCAGTCCCGGTCGCCCGGCGACGACCGCGTCGGCCCGCGGCGCGTCGCCGGGGACGGCGTCGGCGACGTCGTTGCCGTGCACCTGGCGCGGCACGACGATCGGGAGGTCCTCCCCGACGCCCGCGAGCACCCGATCCCAGCCCGCTCCGGCGGACTCGGCGCCGTCGAGGAACCCGTGCCGCAGCTCGGGGACGTCCCACGCCGCGTGCGTCAGCACGGCGACCCTGGAGAGGGCCGGGCGGCTTCGCTATCCTGCCGCTCATGCCGCGGAGGGACGCGAGAGGCCTGACGCTCCTCGACCTGCTGATCGCGCTCGCGCTGCTCGCGCTCCTCGTGTGGCTCGTCCGGCTCGACTGGCAGCCGCCCGGGCCGACGGTTCACGGGGCGACGCACTCGAGCTGGACGTCGGTGTAGCGCAGCAGCTCGGCCAGCGTCGCGCGCTTGTACTCTCGTTCGTAGAAGACGCGGCGGATGCCCGTGTTGATGAGCACCTTCAGGCAGTGAATGCACGGCGTGTGCGTGATGTAGATGTCGGCGTCCCGGATGCTGGCGCCGTTCTTCGCCGCCTGAGCGATCGCGTTGATCTCGGCGTGGATCGTGCGGAAGCAGTTCTCCTCCACCTCACCCGTCGGCGTGCGCGAGGTGTAGACGAGACAGCCGACGTCGGTGCAGTGGGGCAGCCCGGCCGGCGAGCCGTTGTAGCCGGTCGCCAGGATGTTCTTGTCCCGGACGATCACGGCGCCCACCTTGGCCCGGAGACAGGTCGAGCGCTCCGCCACCTGGCGCGTGATCGTCAGGAAGTACTGATGCCAGGTCGGGCGCTCGCTCACGGCAGCATCCTGAACGGCTCGGCGACGAAGGTGACGACGAATAGCACGAGAGTGGCGAACGCTGCGAGCCGGCGCCCGACGCCGAGCGGCGCGCCGTCGTCGTCGGTCGGCGGGTGCCCGGCGGTGAGGAACCCGATCGCGAGCGCCGCCCAGAGGAGCCAGCCTGTCCAGAGCGTCATCCCCAGCCAGGCGATGAACGCGATCAGGATGGCGGAGACGAAGCGCGGGCTCCTCCCCGCCGCCGCGTAGAGCACGTGCCCGCCGTCCAGCTGACCGACCGGGATCAGGTTGAGCGACGTGATGAGGAAGCCGAACCAGCCGGCGTAGGCAATGGGGCTCAGCACGACCGTGGCCGGGTCGGCGTGGAGGACGAGGCGGACGAGCGCGGACATCACGAGCGAGTCGCCCAGGACGACGAGGCCCGTCTCGGGCGCCGTCGGCAGCACGCTCGAGCGCCCGAGGCCGACGATCATCGCGATCACCGCCACGACGAAGCCCGCCCACGGTCCCGCCGCTCCGACGTCGAAGAGCGCGCGGCGGTCGGGGAAGCTGGACCGGATGCGGATGAAGGCACCGAACGTCCCGGGAAGCGGCGGGAGAGGCGGTCCGGGCAGGACGTACGGCGGCGAGGCGGCCACGCCGTACCGCAGACACATGAGGTAGTGACCGGACTCGTGCACGAGGATGATGCAGAGGAGCGTCAGGGAGAATGGGAGGCCCCGCGCGAGGCCGGCCGGATCCCGAAGCGGATCGACGCCGGCCTGCAGTGCGCCCGCGACGGTCGTCGTGAGCATCGTCGCCGCGAGGAGAACGCCGTGCAGCACCCGGAAGCCGGGCGCCCGGGCGACGCCCGCGGGCCGCGGCGGCGCGGCCTCCCAGTAGAGTCTCGATTCACCTTCCATCCGCGTCAGCCTTCCACGATCACCGTTTCGCCGACATCCACTCCGAGGTGCGATCGCGCCGAGCCACGCACGAGCGCGATCTCGAGGAGCTCCCAGCTGTTCCGCACCGCGACCAGCTCGCCCGGACGGCCGTCGGCGTAGGAGGAGGACACCCCGCGGATGTGCGCGCTCCCGATCCCGATCGTCGCCGGGCCCGCGGGCAGGGCGTCGGCCGGGACGTTGGTCACCAGGTTGCCGAAGCGGTCGACGTAGACCACCTGCCCGCGGAGCCCGCGCGCGTCCCGGGTCGGCGCCGGGAGCTCCAGGCGCTGCATGTCCGCGACCGCAGGGCCGAGCGCGTCGGGCGGGGTGCCGGTCGCGAGCGCCGCTGCCACGGGCGCGAAGACGTCACGCCCGTCGAACGTCGTCCCGCGCCGCGGGAGGAAGAAGCGCTTCTCGCTGAGGTGGACGACGCGACGCACGTCGGCGGGCGGCGCCGCGAGGGAGAGGAGCCCGTTGTCCGGCCCGACGAGCAGGGCACGCGACGTCTCGACGCAGAGCCCGCGCCGCGCGCTCCCCACTCCGGGATCGACCACCGCCACGTGAATCGTGTCCGACGGGAAGTAAGGGACGGCGTGCTGCAGGACGAGGGCTCCGGCGAAGACGTCCTGCGGCGGGATGCCGTGCGTGACGTCGACCACGCGCGCCTCGGGGGCGCGGCTGGCGATCACGCCCTTCATGA
Source organism: uncultured Binatia bacterium (SeqCode) (assembly GCA_964562865.1). Taxonomy (GTDB): domain Bacteria; phylum Desulfobacterota; class Binatia; order DP-6; family DP-6; genus CAZLYE01. Next base: position 3,533 of record CAZLYE010000305.1, read on the forward strand.
TGCCGACGAACGGGTCGGTCAGGCCGAAGTCGGTGGTCAGCGCGACGAGCCTCATCGGGTGCGGCGCGCGAGGCGGTCCTCCACGGCGGCCCAGAGCAGCGGGAACATGATCTCGTGGTGTCCGGTCAGGTGGATGCCGAGGCCTCCGGCGGCCGTCGGCCGCGTGACCACGTTGACCCCGGGCCGGTAGTGCCGGTTGAAGTCCATGTCGACGGTGGTGAGGTCGCGCACCGGGTGGCCGACGTTCCGGGCCAGGTTGAGCGCCTTGACGAAGACCTCGGGGAGGACAACGGCGGACCCGAGGTTCACGTAGACGCCTCCGCCGAGGCGCGCGATCACACCGGCGAGGAGCCGGAAGTCCCGGAGGCTCCCCTCGCCGATCGCCGCACCGTCGGCGCTCGGGTGCATGTGGATGATGTCCGTGCCGATCGCGACGTGGACGGTCGCCGGGATCCCCGCGCGTGCGGCCGCGGCGAGGATGCTCAGGCGGCGGAACGGCAGACGCTGCCGGAGAATCGCGTCCCCGACGCTCCGGCCGAGGCCCAGGCCCGACGCGACACCGTCCCGGCACGCGGAGTTCAGGAACTCCCCGGTCTCGCGCGCCATCCCGAAGATGCCGCGGTCGAGCCCGGGGCCGACGTCCTCGGAGGTGCGACCGTTCCAGGCGAGCTCGAAGTCGTGCACGAGGCAGGCGCCGTTCATCGCGACCGCGGCGAGCCGCCCCCGCGCGATGAGGTCGGCGATCAGCGGGCCGAGCCCGACCTTGATGGGATGCGCGCCCATCCCGAGGACCACGGGCCGGCCCCGGCGGACGGCGCGGGCGATACGCGCGGCCGCGGTGCGGAGGTCGTGTGCCGCGAGGATGTCCGGCAGGCCGTCGAGGAACGCGCGCATGGTGAGACGCGGCCGCACCGGCCGGCCGAGCGCCGTCGAGACGACCAGGCTCCGACGACCACCGAGCGGCACGGTGTGCACCCGGGAGAGGTCGATCGGGGCGG
>CAZLYE010000306.1:0-13328 GCA_964562865.1 uncultured Binatia bacterium (SeqCode)
ACGCCGATCACGTCACCGAGGTCGAGCAGGCGGTACAGCTCGAAGCGGTCGTCGCCCAGCCGGTCCCGCCGCACGTGCACCTGGAGTCGCCCCGCCCGGTCCTGGATGTGGAGGAAGGCGGCCTTGCCGAAGTCGCGGAGCGCCATGATGCGACCGGCGATGGAGACTGCGGGGGCCGTGCCGAAATCGGCCTCGGCGAGCATGCCGAAGCGGGCATGCACCTCGGCCGTCGTGTGATCAGGGCGGAAGTCGTTCGGGTACGGGTCGATCCCCCGTTCCCGAACCGCGCTCAGCTTCTTCCGTCTGACCACGATCTGCTCGTGGTCGTCGGGCATGCGTGGAATCTCGAAAGACGACCGTGTTTACTGGCTCCGGCCTGACGCGTCAAATAATTCCGGGGGCCCGTGCGGTGCTCGCGCGGCTGCGCCGCGCTCCGCTCCAACTCCAGCGCGGCTTGCGCCGCGCTCCCCCGGACCCCGGTCGGCCGGCTCGGCGCCTTCGGCGCCGGCCTCCCCCCGAGGGTCGGGACTGGGCGGCACGGCGGGCGGAGCCCGCGTGCCGCCCGTGGCTCGCGCGGCTGCGCCGCGCGTCGCTCGGATTACGGAGTTCGGGTTACGGAGTCAGGAGGAGGATCGTGTCGGTTGGGCCGGCGCCGGTTTCGTCGGTGGTGAGGACGAGGGCGCCGCTGCGGTTGCCGGTCGGGGGGCCCAGATCGAGCGGGGAGGAAGGGACGCCGGCGATGATCAGCGTGTCGAGGGTCGGGGGGACGGCCGTGCAGGAGCCGGCGAGCGTGGCCCGGTAGAGGGCGATCGGAGCGGCACCTCCGGCGACGTTCCCGCGGAAGATCACGTCGCCGCCGGCGAAGGTCGGGGGGGCGAAGCTCGTGAAGCGGCCGCCGGAGGGGTCCGACTCCCCCGTGCCGGCGATGGCCATCCGGCAGTGTCCACGCGCGAGGAAGATCGCCTGACGGGACTGCTGGAGGGTCGCGCGGAACGTGACACTCCCGCCCGAGGCGGCGGGCGTGTCGAAGCCGTGGAACACGCCTGCGATGCGCGTGCCCGTGCGCGCCCCCCACTTCGCGAGCGGGGCGGTTCCGCCCCCGCTCGAGAGGAAGAGCGTCGTCTTGGTCTCGGCGGTGCTCGCGACGAACGCGACGCGGTTTCCGGCGCCGACGGCTGGGGTGCCGAATTCGACGTACCGTCCGCCCCCCGGCGCGCCCTGCCCGTCCAGCGCGACGGCGTGGAGCTGCCCCGGCGTCCACAGGATGATGCCGCTCGCGCCGGACTGCCCCGAGAGGCCCGCCTGGAACGCGATCCCCCCCGGACCGACCGCCGCATGCGCGAGCTCGTCGAGCGGGTTCGAGAAGAGCGCGACGATGCGGTTGTGCCCGCTGACCTTCTCGCGGCTCTTTACGAGCACGAGCGGCCGGCGACCGTGCGGGGCCAGGAGGACGTCGCGCACCCGCGCGCCCTGGATCCCGGCGCCGAAGACGATCCGTCCTCCCGCTCCGGCGGGTGGATCGAAGCGCGTGTACTGCCCGCCGAGCGGCGTCTTGTCGCCCAGCTGGGCCACCATGCTCGTCGCGCCCGACGCGTCCGACACGAAGAGCCCTTCCCGTACGCCAAGGAAGACGGCGCCGTCCCCCTGCGCACGGGCGCTGGCGTCGCTGAAGCGGAAGCCCGGACCGAGGTCGGTCGCGTTGCCGAGGATGGCGAGGGCGTCGACGCCGCCGCCGCTTCCCTCGAAGAGACCGACGTTCCCATCGCTGACCGTCGCGCGGACGATCACGTTGCCGTCGTCGGCCAGCGCGACCTCGCGGAGGCGCGTGAGCTTGCCCGCCGGGGTGTCGTCGTCGACGGCCATGACCTGCCGGAGCGCTCCGTTGGCCGCTACGAAGACCGCCGCCGAAGGGTGCCCGTCGAGCGGCGCCCGGAAGGCGACGGCCCCGGCCTGGTTGATCGCCGGCACGAGCGAGCTGGGGAACGGCTTGAAGGCCTGGCCGTTCGGGCTCTGGTCGCCGTCCAACGCGATGATCGAGAAGGACGGGATCGGTGACGAGGCCGAGGCCCGGAAGACACCCGTCCGCGATCCACTCGACACGGCCGCCCGGAACGTCCATCCGCCGGCGTCGTCCATCGCGCCGAGGCCGAGCGAGGTGAAGGCGCCGCCCGCCGGGCTCGCGTCGCCAGTGACGACGAGCTTCGCGACGTGGGCACCGTCCCAGACGAAGAGGCCGTCGGGCCCCGCGGACGCCGATCCGCGGAACCCGACCTGCCCCGAGGCCGCGACGCCGAGCACGCGGAGGCCGCTGAACGTGCCGCCCGCCGGGGACGGCGTGCCCGTGCGGACGACCTCGGTGAAGGTGTCCGGCGCGTCCGCGACGAAGATGCCGCTCGAGCGGTCGTCGAGCACGGCCGTGAAGGCGATGCGCCCCCCCGCCCCGACGGCGAGCTCGTTCGCGAAGCCGACGAACGTGCTCCCGCTCGGCGACGTTGCACCCGTCGCGGCGACGATCTCGGTCGCCCCACCGCACTCGCGCAGGATGCCAGCGCCCCCGCCCGCGAAGCCCGCCCGGAGGACGGCGCAGTCGTTCGGGGCCAGGGCCGGCGCGGCCACTCCGGCGATCGTGCGACCCGCCACCACGTCGCCCGCCCCCACGCGGTGGACGATCTGGCCCGCGGTCCGCCCGAAGACGACGGCGCTGTCGGCGACGAAGGCCACGTGGCCGCGGTCGTCGAGCGCCGGGCCCTCGAAGGTGGAGAAGGGCAGCCCGAGCGGCGACGGGTCTCCCGCTCGCGCGACCACGACCGGGCCCGCGAGCGCCGTCCGCAGCGTCAGGGTGACTGCGAAGACAATGACTGCGTTCCGCACCCAGGGCACGCATCGCAAGCCGGGTGCCAGGAACGGCGCGTCAGCCGAAGGCCGGGACGTGGCAGCGGTGCGGGCCGCCCTGCGGCGATCGTGCACCCGCGCACGACTCTACGTCCCGAAGTGCCGGATGAGCTCGGGGAGTCGCTCGAACGTCGGACCGCGGTCGACCCAGCGCTCGCGGCCGCCGCGGCCGCCCCGGACGGTCGTCACGTGGCCGAGCTCGGCGAGCCGCGAGAGGGCGTTCCCGAAGGTCACGGTCGAGTTGCCCTCGGGCTTGTGCACGTCCCCGAGCAGCAGGCCGGTCGCGAACTGGCGTCGCATGCGCTGGGCGAGCGCGGCCTGCGCGATCGGCCATTCGTCCTGGGCGGCGACGGTGCGGGCGGCCACCAGGTACGCTTCCCGGAAGTTCTCGAGGATGCCGGCCGTGGCACGGATCACCGGGTGGTCGAGCGCCGCGGCGTCGCCGACCATCGCGCCCGTCTCGCGATAGTAGTCGAGCCAGCGGGCGATCTCGGCCGCCAGCGCGTCGCGCTCGGGCAGCGGGAACTCCCATCGGTAGAGGTCGAGCCACCAGCCGATGTGCGCCCGGAGCGCGCTGAACGGCACCTCGGCGATCAGCGCGCGCGTGAGCAACGACGGCACGAGGAAGAAGTGGATCGTGTTGTTCTTGTAGAAGTCGAGGCTGAACCGCTTGCCGGCCGGCGCGTGCAGGACGGGGCCTGCGGCGTCGGCGAGGCGTTCGACGAGGCCCCCCGTCTCGAGCCAGCGGAGGCTCTCGCGGAAGTCCGACTTCTCGTTCCGCTCGAGCGACGCCGTGAGGCGCACGCCGCTCGCGCGGAGGAGGCCGACGAGCGCACGGACGGACGCGAGGAAATCGGTCATGCGACAGGCGGCCTGCGGCGCGCCGAGGAGGGCGGTCGCGCTGAGGGCGGTCGCCCCCGCCACCGTCGCCTGGTTCACCTCGCGGAGGAGCCGGAAGCCGAGGCGCTGGATGAACCGGCGCTTCTCCTCCTCGACGGGCGGGTCGCCGAGGCCCACCTGGAACCGCTCGCGGACCCCGCCGAGGAGCCCGTTCAGCGAGATCGGATCGGCGAAGCTGACGTAGACCGTACCGTAGCGGCGCTTGAGCACGCTGCGCGCCCGGAGGAGCGCCCCGAACGACTCCGGCTCCTTCTCCTCGCCGGACACCTCCCGGCGATACGCCTCCTCCTCCGGAATCCGCCCGTAGTGGATCGAGATCGGAACCAGGTAGAGGTCGCGACGCACGCCCTGGATGAACGCGTTCACGATCGCTGAGAGCATGCCGAGCTTCGGCGTCAGAATCTTCCCGGTCCGGGTGCGTCCCCCTTCGATGAAGAACTCCTGCGTGTAGCCCTCGCGGATGAGGAACGTCAGGTACTTCCGAAAGACCATCTTGTAGAGCTCGTTGTCCTCGAACGTGCGCCGGATGAAGAAGGCGCCCGCCCCGCGGAAGAGCGGGCCCATGGGCCAGAAGTTGAGGTTGGCTCCGGCCGCGATGTGCGGCGGCGAGAGGTAGTTCATGTGGAAGATGTACGAGAGGATCAGGTAGTCGAAGTGGCTCCGGTGGCACGGGACGAGGACGACCGGATGCTCCTTCACGCACTCGACCACCCGCTCGAGCCCCATGATCTCGAGGCCGGAGAAGACCCGTGGCCAGACGCGGTTGAAGACGGCCTCGAGGACGCCGAAGTACAGGCCGTTGAAGTTCGCGGCCATCTCGTCGAAGTAGCCGCGCGACTCCTTCCACACGCGCCGGCGCGCGACGCCGCGCTCGGCGGCGACGCGACGCACGAGCCGCGCGAGCTCGGGGTCGCGGAGCACGTGGCGCCGGACGACGCGACGGGGGAGCAGCGTCGGGCCCCAGACCAGGCGCTCCTCGCGATAGAGGAAGATCTGGAGGGCGCGTGCCAGACGTCGGACGATGCGCTCCTCGCCCTCCCGGCGATAGTCGTCGACGAACGCGTCGAGGGCGATCTCGCGGCCGAGCGTGAGCTGCGTCTCCTCGGCGTTCCCGAGGTAGTTGAAGAGCCGCTTCGCCTCGCCCGGCGCCTCCTGCACGCTGTAGAGCAGCGTCGCGAGGCGGGACTCCTTGCGGCGGAAGCCCTTGCCGCGGAAGATCGCGACCGGCACGAGGAAGACGGGCCGGACGCCCACGCCGGCCCCGCGGATCACGTCCCGGAGGTACTGGGGTCCGAGGCGCGCGGCCTCGAGCGCCCGCCGGCGCCGCCCGGCCACCGCCTGGCTGCGGATGAAGAGGAGAACCGGCTCGCCGCGCGCCACGAGCGTCGTGCACGCCGTGTGACCCGCCGCCCGGGCGCGACGCCGGAGACGGAAGATCCAGCCGAGCATCTCGCCGAGCGGACGGAAGACGACCGTCGACACGCCGGGCGCGAAGCGCGCGAGCGGGAGGCCCTCGCGCAGGAGGATGGCGTTCACGAGCAGGTAGTCGATGGTGGAGCGGTAGCGCATCACGTAGATGAGCGTCCCCTGCCGCGAGAGCTCGCGGAGATGCTCCACCGCCTCCGGGCGCACGCGGACGTTGCGGAACAGGAGGCGCACCAGGAAGCGCGCGACGATGCCGAAGCGTTCGAGCATCGTCGAACGCTGCTCGGGCACCGGCTCGGGTGGGGGTGCCGCGACGGGTGCGACACGTGCGGGCGCGAGCGGCTCGGCCATCAGAGGTACCGCCCGAGGCCGCGCCGACGGAGCGCGTCGACGACGAGTCGGACATCCTGCGCGCGGTCCTTCCGGCAGACGAGCACCGCGTCGGGCGTGTCGACGACGACGAGGTCCTCGACGCCGAGGAGGGCGACGAGCCGCTCGGGGCTGTCGATCAGGCAGCCGCGGCTGTCGATCGGGAGGGCGCGACCGCGGACCGCGTTCCGGCCGTTGCCCCCCGACCAGAGGGTCGCGACGGTGGCCCAGCTCCCGACGTCGCTCCACGTGAAGCGGGCGCGGACGACGGCCACGTCGGCCGCGTGCTCCATGACGCCGTGGTCGATCGAGATGGCAGGGAGGCGGCGGTAGACCGCGGCGAGGTTCCGTCCGCCCGCTGCCTCGAGCGGCCCGAGCACCGCCGGCACGTGGCGGCGGAGCGCGTCGAGGATCGTCCGTGCGCGCCACGCGAACATGCCCGAGTTCCAGAGGACGTTGCCCTCGGCCAGAAGGGCCTCGGCCCGCGCGCGGTCCGGCTTCTCGACGAACCCGGCGGCCCGCGCGGCGCGCCCACGCGTCCCGGGCAGCGGCGCCCCCACCCGGATGTAGCCGTAGCCCGTCTCGGCGTGCGTCGGGACGATGCCGATCGTCACGAGGGCCGACGTCCGCTCGGCGACGTCGAGCGCGAGCGACAGGTCGCGACGAAAGGCGGGGAGCCCGTCGATGGCATGGTCCGCGGGCAGCACCGCCATCACGGCGTCCGGATCCCGCCGCGCGACGTGGAGCGCCGCGAGCGCGATCGCCGCGGCCGTGTTGCGCCCTTCGGGCTCGACCAGCACCGCGGCGCGGCGGAGACGCGGGAGCTGCCGCCGGACCGTGCGCGCGTGCACCCGTCCCGTCACGACGAGCACGCGCCGGCGATCGATCGGCGGCGACACGCGCGCGACCGTCTCCTGCACCAGGCTCCGGCGGCCGAGGATCGGGAGGAGTTGCTTCGGCACGCGGGCGCGGCTGCGGGGCCAGAAGCGAGTCCCCGAGCCGCCCGCGATGACGACCGCGTAGCGAGGAGCGTGTGGCACGGAAGTGAGCGGGCCGGCGCCCGCGCCATGATTAGGCGACCTCTCCCGAAAAGCAAGATTGGCCCCTTGACACGCCGAGCCATAGCCGCTGTCCTCGCCGCGTGGCGGCGATCGTCAACATCGCGCTCCTCGTGGTCCTCGGTGTGCTCGCCGGAAGCGCCGCGTTCAACGCAGCAGCGTACGCGGACGCGGCCCTGCACCGCCGTCGTCACCCGCCTGACTGTCCGCTCGAAGACGACGAGTCCGCCCCGTGGCCAGCACGGGCGCTCGCGTGGCTCCGCGCGTTCGCCACGGAGTGCGGCGTGACCGCGCTCCTCGTCCTGACCATCCCGCTCGCCCTCCGCCGCCAGCGCGTCCGTCCGCTCACCCCGGGAGACCCGCGCCGACCGGTCGTGCTGCTGCACGGCTACGCGCAGCACACGGCGGACTTCCTCTGGCTCGCCCGCCACCTGCGCCGTGACGGTTGGCTCCACGTCTACACCGTCCGGCACACGCCGATCGGCGGCGACATCGAGCGGAGCGCGCAGCGGCTCGGCGAGGCCCTCGACCGCATCCGGCACACCTGTGGCGCGCGTGAGCTCGACGTCGTCGCCCACAGCATGGGAGGGCTCGTCGCCCGCGCCTGGATCGGCGCGCGGGGGCCCGCGAGCGGGATCGCCCGTCTCGTGACGCTCGGGACGCCGCATCAGGGCACGCTCACCCTCCGGTGGCTCGCCCTCGACCCGATGGTCGGCCAGATGCGCCCGGGCTCGCCGCTGCTCCGCCGCCTGGCGGCGGCCGACGCCGTCCCGACCATGGTGGACTGCATCTCGATCTACTCCGCCGACGACGCGCTCGTCGTGCCGGCGAGCGCCTCGTACTATCCCGGCGCGTTCAACGTTGAGGTGCGTGGCCTGGGGCACATGTCGCTGCTCTTCTCGCGTCGGATCTACGAGCTCGTACGCGAGAACCTCGCCGCCGCGCGCGATACGGAGCGCGCCGCCCCCGCCGGCCGGCGGTCGTGAGCCGCGTGACCGTCACCGTCGGCGACGTGCCGCCGGCGGGGCGCCTCGACGCCTTCGTGCACGCGACGATGCCCGCGCTCTCGCGACGGCTCGTGCACCGGCTGATCGCCGACGGCGACGTGCGCGTGAACGGCCGGCGGGTGCCGAAGGGCGAGCGCCTCGGTCCCGGCGACGTGGTCACCCTGCCCGCGCTGCCCCGGTCGATCGCACCGGAGCCGGAGCTCGCGCTCCCGGTCGCGTACGAGGACGAATGGCTCGTCGCCGTCGAGAAGCCGGGTGGGATGCCGGGCCACGCGCTCGATCCGCGCCAGCGCGGCACGGCCGCGGCCTTCCTCCTCGCCCGCCACCCCGAGATGGCGACCGTCGGCGATCCGCTGGCACCGGGGCTCGTGCACCGACTCGACACGGGGACGTCGGGGCTCCTCCTGGCCGCCCGGACCGCCGCGGCGCACGTGGCGGTCCGGGCGGCGCTCCGGGCGCGCGCGGTCGAGAAGCGCTACCTCGCGGTCGTCGAGGGTGTCGCGCACGCGCTCGACGGACGTCTGGTGCGGCTCCCGCTCGCGCACGACCCCCGCGACCGGCGTCGCATGGCGCCCGCGACGGGAGCGACCCGCGCGTGGCCCGCCGAGAGCGCGCTGGCCGTCGTCCGGGCGACGGGGGAGCGGACGCTCCTCGAGGTCACCATCCGCACGGGCGTGACACACCAGGTGCGGGTGCACCTCGCCCAGCTCGGGCACCCCGTCGTGGGGGACGTCCTCTACGGCGCGACACCCGCGGAGCTGCCGCCCGGACGGCACGCGCTCCACGCCTGCCGGCTCACGCTCGCGCACCCCGGCAGGGGCCGCCCGCTCGCGATCGTCTCGGCGCTCCCCGCCGAGCTCGCGCGCCTGGTCTGAGCGCTACGCGGCGGCGGCTTTGCCGCCGCCCTTGCCGCCGCGCGGCTCCTTGGCCGTCGCACACGCGGTGCAGAGGTTGTTCAGGTTGTTCGGATCCTCGACGAGGCCGTCGTCGACGTTGTGGCAGACCTTCCGGCACGAGGCGCAGATGTAATAGATGCCCTCGATCGTCTTGTTGATGCGCTCGCGGTTCAGGATCCGGCCGCGGAGCTTCTCGATCCGGATCCCGAGCAGCTCCTCGTACTGGCGCTTGATCTTCCGCCGGCCGGCCTCGTCCTTCGGGAGGTCTTCCTGGCTGTCCTCGGTGTGGGTGTCCTCGCCCTCGAAGATGCTGAAGGCCTTGGCCTTCGCCCCCGACGCCTTATCGCTCTTGCGCGCTCGCGCCATGATCGGTCCTGTGCGCCTCCGTCAGCGGGTTCGCCGGGTGTAGCCGCAGCTCTTCTCGCATACCCAGAAGAAGCCACGCGGACCGAACCCCGTGAACTGCACGACGCGGCTCTCGGCTCCGCAGCTCGGGCACGCGCGCTTGCGCGCCACGTCGCCGCCCTTCTCTGCTGTCTTGGCCTTCTTCTCCGCCATCGAGGTGCGGCGCCAACAAAAATGTCCGGGCCGAAAGATCAGCTATGAGCTCCCGGCCGGACAGCGTTTTCCTATAAGGGCCGGGCCTGGCTCTGTCAAGTAATGTTGGCGACCCGCGGCCCCGCCTTGAGGGGGTACCGGCCGCGTGCTAACGCTGCGCCTTCGCATGCGCATCCATCTGCGCCCGCAGCGCCGGACGGTGGAGGTGGCGGGGCGGCGGCGGGTTGCGCAGCTGCTCGCCGACCTCGGGATCCTCCCCGGGACGGCAATGGTGATCCGTGGCGACGTCCTCCTGACCGACGGCGAGGTGGTCGAGGACGGCGACGAGCTGGAGATCCGCGCAGTCATCTCGGGCGGCCTCGCATGAAGTGCACGCGGTGTCGCGAGCGCGCCGAGATCCAGCTTCGCGCCCACAACTCGGCCTTCTGCCGTCCGTGCTTCCTCTTCTATTTCCGTCGGCAGGTAGAGCGTGCGATCGCGGGCGAGCGCATGTTCGTCCCGACCGAGCGACTCCTCGTCGCCGTGTCGGGCGGCAAGGACAGCCTGGCACTGTGGGACGTCCTGGCGGACCTCGGGTACGACGCGACGGGGCTCTACCTCGGGCTCGGCGTCGGCGCGTACTCCGACGAGTCGCGGGAGAAGGCCGAGCAGTTCGCCGCGCGCCGCGGGCTGCCCCTCCGGGTGATCGCGCTCGAGGACGAGGGGGCCGGGCTCGCCGTACCCGCGGTCGCGCAGGCGACGCGCCGGGCGCCCTGCTCGGCGTGCGGCACGATGAAGCGGCACTACTTCGACGCCGCCGCGATCGAGGGCGGGTTCGACGTCCTCGTGACCGGGCACAACCTGGACGACGAGGCGGCGCGGCTCATGGGCAACGTGCTCCGCTGGCAGAAGGACCACCTGGCGCGGCAGCGCCCCGTCCTCCCGGCGACGCACCCGAAGTTCGTCCGCAAGGTGAAGCCCCTCTATCTCACGAGCGAGTACGAGACGGCGGCGTACGCGTTCATGCGGGGGATCGACTACGTCGTCGAGGAGTGCCCGAACGCCGCCGGCGCGACGCAGCTCCTCTACAAGGACGCGCTCAACCGCCTCGAGGTCGCGAGTCCCGGGACGAAGCTCGCCTTCGTGAAGGAGTTCCTGCGGACGGCGCAGCCGGCGTTCGCTGTCGTGGAACGGGAAGAGCCCCACGACTGCGACCGCTGCGGCATGCCGGCCTACGGCTCGCGGTGCGCCTACTGCCGTCTCGTGGACGAGGTGCAGGCGAAGATGGCCCGCGCGGTCGCCGGCACGCCCGCGTGAGCGTCGCGCGGGACGCCGCCCCGGCGGAGAACCGGGCGCTGCTCCGCGACCAGGACCCCGTCGTCCTGATCGACCGCAAGGAGCGCACCTACCTCCGCGTGCTCCGACGCGGGGGGCGCATATCGGTGCGCGGTGCGCCCCTCCAGTGCGACGAGCTGATCGGCCTCCCCGAGGGCAGCATGGTGGAGAGCCCGAGCGGTGAGCCGCTCCTCCTTCTCCGGCCGACCTACGCCCAGTTGATTCCGAGCCTCCCGCGGCAGGCGCAGCCGATCTATCCGAAGGACGTCGGTCCGATCCTCCTCTGGGGGGACATCGCACCCGGGGCCCACGTGGTCGAGGTCGGTACCGGTCCGGGCGCGCTCACGATCGCGCTCCTCCGCTCGATCGGGCCCGCCGGCCGTCTCGTCTCTTACGAGGCTCGCGAGGACTTCGCCGCCATGGCGCGGGAGAACGTCGCGCGCTACCACGGGGAGGCGCCCAACTGGACGCTCCGGACGGCGGATGCGTTCGCGGCGCTGCTCGAGCGCGACGTCGATCGGCTGGTGATCGACCTCGCGGAGCCGTGGCGACTCTTCGCGGCGGCCGCCACGGCACTCCGGCCGGGCGCCGTCGTGACGGCGTTCGTGCCGACGGCGCTGCAGGTGAAGCAGACGGTCGACGGGTTCCGCGACCACGGCGGGTTCGCTGCGGTCGAGACGCTCGAGACCCTCGTCCGCTTCTGGCACGTCCGGGAGCGCAGCGTCCGTCCCGAGCACCGGATGGTGGCGCACACCGGGTTCCTCGTGTTCGCGCGCCGGCTCGCCACACGGACGACGAGCGTCGAGCGCTGAGCTCCGGGCGGTCACACGCGCGGGAATCGTCCGCGCGGGTCGCGCGCAATTGACTCCCCGGAGACCCTAGTGTAGCGTCCCGCCAGTTGCGCTTGACGCCGGCGCTCGATGACGAAGTCGGAGATTCGCCAGAAGGTCTGGCAGTCGATTCAGCGTGAGGGCGTAGCGCGATTCCCGGGCGCAGTCGGTCGCGTCCCGAACTTCGCGGGTGCCGAGCAGGCGGCGCAGCTTCTCCGTGAGATGGCGGTGTGGCGGCGCGCCCTCGTGGTGAAGGTCAACCCCGACGCGCCGCAGCTTCCCGTCCGCCGTCTCGCCCTCGCCGAGGGGAAGATCCTCTACATGGCGGTGCCGCGCCTCCGCACCGAGAGGTGCTTCGTAGAGATCGACCCGCAGCGGCTCGGGAAGCGGGCCGCGCTCGCCGCGAGCATCAGCGGAGCCTGCCGGTACGGACGCGCCGTGTCGCCACGCGAGATGCGCCCGGTGGATCTCGTCGTGTGCGGCTCGGTGGCCGTCGGCCGCGACGGTGCCCGTCTCGGCAAGGGGGGCGGATACTGCGATCTCGAGTACGGGCTCCTCCGCGAGGAGGGCAAGGTACGCGAGTCGACGCCGATCCTCACGACCGTGCATGCGTTGCAGATCGTCTCCGAGCGCATCACGATGCTGCCCCACGACCTCCCCGTCGACTTCCTCGTGACTCCGGTCGAGGTCGTCGCGACGCGGCCCGCACACCCGCGCCCGCGTGGCATCTACTGGGACCTCCTCCGGCCGCTCAAGATCAACGCGATCCCGCTCCTGCGAAAGCGGTTGAAGCGCGGCGGCACCCAGACGCCCTCCCCGCGCCGGCTCTAGCACGCCCGAGCGTTCCGGCGTGAGCGTCCTCGACGCCGTCTGGGTCCTCTTCCTCGTCTCGGCGCTCCTCCCGATGCTCCAGCGGCGCCGGCTCGAGATGCGCCGCCTGCAGTTCCTGCGCGCCTGGGAGCGGCGGACGGGGCACCGGCTGATCGCGCTCATCCATCGCCAGGAGACGATGAGCCTGCTCGGCTTTCCGCTCGTGCGCTACATCGACATCCAGGACAGCGAGGAGGTGCTGCGCGCGCTCCGTCTCACCGCCGACGACGTGCCGATCGACGTCGTCCTCCACACGCCGGGCGGGCTCGCGCTGGCGGCGGAGCAGATCGCCCACGCGATCTGCCGCCGGAAGGCGAAGGTCACGGTGTACGTGCCGCACTACGCGATGAGCGGCGGCACGCTGATCGCGCTCGCGGCGGACGAGATCGTGATGGATCCGAACGCGGTGCTCGGCTCGCTCGATCCGCAGCTCGGCCAGCATCCCGCCGCGTCGATCGTGCGCGCCGTCGAGTGGAAGACCGAGCACAACCAGGAGATCGACGACGAGACGCTCATCCTCGCCGACATCGCGCGGAAGGCGACGGTCCAGCTCCGCGACTGCGTGCGCTCCGTCCTCGCCGACCGGCTCGGGACGGAGAAGGCCGAGGCGTTGGCGAGCGTCTTCACGCGCGGCGAGTGGACCCACGACCATCCGCTCGACGTCGAGTCGCTGCAGCGGATCGGGCTCCCGATCAACGTCGAGATGCCGCACGAGATCGAGGACTACATGCGGCTCTTCCCGCAGGCGCAGACGGGACGGCCCTCCGTGCAGTACATCCCGCTGCCCTATCGGAGCCCGACGCCGCCGCGGCCGGCACCCCTGCCCCGCGCCCCGGCGCGCTGACGCGCGGCGAGAGCGAGCGCACGGCGGACCGCCTCGGTGGGCGTCCGGGCGCGGATCACCCCGCGGACACCCCGCCACGCGCCGAGGACCACCACCGGGCGTCCGAGAACGCGGGCGAACGCGATCTCCGCGAGCGTCCCGTCCGCCCCAGGGAGCGCCACGAGCGTGTCGCCCGCCGCCGCGACGAGCACGTTCCGCGCGTGGCCGAGCCCGGTCGGGACGGCGACCGTCAGATGCCGATTCCCCACCGCGCGATCCCGTCCGGGGAGGAGGCCGACGACGGTGCCGCCCGCCTCCGCGGCGCCGCGCGCGGCGGCCTCCATCACGCCGCCGAGCCCGCCGCAGACGAGGACGGCGCCCGCGAG
>CAZLYE010000307.1:0-6395 GCA_964562865.1 uncultured Binatia bacterium (SeqCode)
CCGGTCAGCCCACGATCGTGACCGGCCGGACGCTCACGCCCGAGCCGCGGTTCGAGGAGACCACCTTCACGATCTGGGACGGTGACGACCGCCCCGACGTGCACACCATGTTCGTCGCCGACTTCGTCGACCAGCAGGTCCTGCTCGAGGTGACCATCGCGGAGATCAACCGCACCGCCGCCGAGCAGCACGGGATCGACTTCCGCGCGATGCGGGACACCTTCATCAGCGCGTACTTCATGGGCGGCGGCGCAGGTCCGAACCCGCTCGGCGGCGGCCCGACGTCGACCGTCCCCGCGAACGGCGGCACGCTGCCGCTCGGGACGACGAGCTCGGCGCCGACGTACGCCTTCATCCTCCCGCAGGAGGACATCACGGGCTTCATCGAGGCGCTCCAGACCGAGGGCCTCGCAACCGTGCTGGCGCAGCCGAAGCTCGTCGCGATGAGCGGGCAGCAGGCGGTCTTCCAGGTGGGCGGCGAGATCCCGATCCGCATCGCGACGGGCTTCGCGACCGACATCGAGTTCAAGCCCTTCGGCACCATCGTCAACTTCATCGCGCGCGTGGCCGAGGAGGGCGACATCATGCTCACCGTGACGCCCGAGGTGAGCCAGCCGGACTTCAGCGCGCTCGTCGAGGGCATCCCGACCTTCCGCACGCGGCGCGCCTCGACCGCGACGCGGCTCCGCGACGGCCAGACGCTCATCATCGGGGGGCTCCTCCAGACGTCGCGCCAGGAGCAGGTGAGCGGCGTTCCGTACCTCAAGGACATCCCGATCGTCGGCTACGTGTTCCGCCAGTCGCAGTATTTCGACCAGGTGACGGAGCTCCTGGTGGTCGTGACGCCGCGGCTGATCCGCCCGCTCCCGCCCGGCGAGATGGTCCACCTGCCGACCGAGCGCGGGCCGTTGACCAACGAGGAGATCCGGACGCAACCGCATCCCAGCGCGGCCCGGCCGCGGGTTCCGGGCGTGCCGTAGGCGGGGGACGGGCAGGAGCTCCATGGCGAGGGACCGGAGAGGGCAGCGCGGCGTCGCGCTCGCGGTGGTCGCGATCGGCCTCACCGTGATGCTCGGCTTCTGCGTGCTCGCGGTCGAGCTCGGTCATCTCGGCGTGTCGACCAGCGAGGTCCAGATCGTGGCCGACAGCGCCGCGACGGCGGCCGCGAGGAGCCTCCTCCGGAACAAGCTGACCGGCGGCCTCGAGGCCCCGCTCGCCGCCGCCGCGACGGTGGCGGCCGAGAACACGGTAGACGGCCAGCCGCTCAGCCATGCCCGGGTGGTGGTGACGGAGGGGGTCTTCAGCCCGGCGACGGGCTCGTTCGCGGCCAGCAGCTTCAGCCCGAACGCCGCGCGGGCGGTCGCGCGGGCGACGCTCCCGAGCGTCCTCGCCGGCATCCTCGGCCAGGGCCCGAGCCGGGTGCGCCGCACCGCGATCGCGGCCTACGGCGGGACGTGCTCGGCCCAGACGGCGCTCCCGATCGCGCTCGGGAGCTGCCTCTTCCGGCGCTACCAGCGTCGGCAGAACTGCACGCGGCTGCCGAGCCTCGCGAACGTCCCGGACGCCGCGAACAACAGCTGCTGGACGAGCCTCGAGCCGAGCAGTGCGGATACGAGCCAGGCGAGCGCGTACCTCCCGTCCGAGTGCTGCAGCGGGCGGAGCTGCGGCGGCGGCCAGCCCCCGCGGCTCGAGACGGGCAGCCAGATCAACGGACTCTCCGGGCAGGACGACGTGCTGCTCGGAATCATCCGGAACTGCTACGACCAGGGCATCCGGGAGTTCGTCGTGCCGGTCATCGACTGCGGCAGCAACCCGGGCGGCGGCAACGGCTGCGGCCAGTCACAGGTGGTCGGCTTCGCGACCGTCCGGGTCGACTCGGTCACCCCCTCCGGCCCGAACGAGGGCATGAACGTCACGGCCATCTGCAGCGACGACGATCCCGGCGGCGGGATCGGGTGCAGCAACTACGGCCGGCAGACGGTGGCGCTGGTGAGATGAAGCTGAAGGACCGCACCTCGCACCCGGGCACCCCACCCGCGGCGGGCCGCGAGCCCGGCCCGCGCCAGCCCTCGGCGGGACGGCTCACGACCGTCGATCGGGCCTACCAGGACCTGAAGCTCCGCATCCATCGGGAGCTGCTCGATCGGATCGACCTCGACAACCTCGGGCGGATGGATCTCGAGCGCGCCGGCGCCGAGCTCCGCATCGCGATCGGGCAGCTGATCGAGGAGCAGGCGGTGCCGCTCAGCCAGCGCGACCGCGACCAGCTGCGCGAGGAGATCCTCCACGAGGTCCGCGGCCTCGGCCCGATCGAGCCCCTGATGCGCGACCCCGAGGTCTCCGACATCCTCGTCAACACCTCGCGGCAGGTCTACGTCGAGCGGATGGGGAAGCTCGAGCCCACGCCGGTCATCTTCCGCGACGACGCGCACCTGATGCAGATCATCGACCGCATCGTGTCGCGCGTCGGCCGGCGCGTCGACGAGAGCTCGCCGATGGTCGACGCCCGCCTGCCGGACGGCTCGCGCGTGAACGCGATCATCCCGCCGCTCGCCCTCGACGGCCCGCTGCTCTCGATCCGCCGCTTCGGGCGCGTCCCGTTGACGGTCGACGACCTCGTCCGGCTGGGCTCGCTCACCCACGAGATCGCGGAGGTCCTCCGTGCGATGGTGCGCGCGCGTCTCAACCTGCTCATCTCGGGCGGCACGGGCTCGGGGAAGACGACGCTCCTCAACTGCCTCTCGTCCTTCATCCCCGACGTCGAGCGGATCATCACCATCGAGGACTCGGCGGAGCTGCAGCTCCAGCAGCCGCACGTGGTCCGGCTCGAGACCCGGCCGCCGAACATCGAGGGCCGCGGCGAGGTCACGCAGCGGGAGCTCGTCCGGAACTCGCTCCGCATGCGGCCGGATCGCATCATCGTCGGCGAGGTGCGCGGTGCGGAAGTGCTCGACATGCTCCAGGCCATGAACACGGGGCACGACGGCTCCATCTCCACGATCCACGCCAACTCGGCGCGCGACTCGCTGAACCGCCTCGAGATGATGATGCAGATGTCCGGCTTCGAACTGCCGATGCGCGCGATGCGGCAGCAGATCGCGCTGGCGCTCGACGTGATCGTGCAGACCGGCCGGATGAGCGACGGTACGCGCAAGGTGACCGCCGTCAGCGAGGTGGTCGGTCTGGAGGACGACACGATCGCGTTGCAGGACCTCTTCACGTTCGAGCGCGACGGCGTCGGCGCCGACGGCCGGATCGTCGGGCGGTTCGTCGCGAGCGGCGTCCGCCCGCGGTTCGCCGATCGGGCGAAGATGTCGGGTCACGAGTTCGACAAGAAGGCGCTCGGCTACCTGACGTCGTGAGGCAGGGAAGGGCATGGTCGGCATCGCGGCGCTCCTGATCTTCGTGGCCGCCGTGCTCGCGGGGTACGGCGTCTCTGCCGCCTTCCGCGAGCGCGAGGAGGCCCGGCGCGTGCTCGCGGGCCGGCTCCGCGGCATGGGGGATCCGGTCGTCGAGGCCCAGGCCGCCCCGCTGCTGAAGGACCAGCGGCTGTCCACCATCCCGCTCCTCAACGTCCTCCTGAACGGGATGCCCGCGGTCGTCCCCGTCGTGAAGATGATCCGCCAGGCCGGGCTCCGCCGGCGCGTCGGCGAGGTGCTCCTCTACATCCCGCTCCTCGCCTGCATCGGGTTTCTCGCGACGGCGCTCGCCGGCGGCGGGCCGCTGCTCGGCCTCGTCGTCGCCGTGGCGGGAGGCTCGCTGCCGCTCCTCGTCGTGCAGCGGATCCGCCGGCAGCGGACGGCGCGGTTCGGCGAGCAGCTCCCCGACGCGCTCGACCTCGTCCGCTCGGCGCTCCAGGCCGGGCACGGCCTTCTCAGCGCGCTCTCGGTCGTCGCCGACGCGTTCCCGGACCCGATCGCGCAGGACCTGAGACACGTCGTCGAGGAGGTGCGGCTCGGGCTCCCGCTCCGCGAGGCGCTCGCCAACCTGGTCGAGCGCGTCGACGACCCGAACGTCCCGATCCTGGTGATCGGGATCCTGGTCGCGCAGGACGTCGGCGGGAACCTCGCCGAGGTGATCGACAACATCGCGTACACGATCCGCGAGCGCGCCAAGGTGCTGCGCGAGGTGAACGCGCTCACCGCGCAGGGGCGGCTGTCGGGCGGGGTGCTGACCGCCCTGCCGTTCGTCGTCGGCCTCGTGATGTACGTCTTCAACCGCGCGTACCTGGCGCCGCTGCTCGAGACGACGCAGGGCCACTGGCTGATCGCGTACGGCCTCGTCAGCGTCACGCTCGGACACCTGATGATCCGCCGCATCGTGCGGCTCCGGGTGTGAGGAGGGGGCGGCGGTGCCACTGTTGATGACCGTGCTCGCCTTCTCGGTCGTGACGGCGATCGTGCTCGCCGGCTGGTATGCCGCCACCGCCGAGTCCCCGATCGCGCAGCGCCTGCGGATGCTCGGGGCGGAACCCGCGGAGCAGCCGCGGGAATCGGCCGTCCGCCGCGGGCCGCGGCTGCTCGCGCGGGTGCTCACCGCGATCGGGCAGTACGGTCTCGGGAACGACGAGACCTCGCTCCAGCACTCGCTCACCGTCGCCGGCTTCCGGAGCCGCAATGCGACGATGCTCTTCCTCGGGGTGCGGACCCTGCTCAGCTTCGGCCCGGGCCTCCTCGTGGTCGTCGGCCGCGTCTCGGGCGGGAAGCCGCTCGGCGCGTCGATCGTCCTGGGGATCATCGCGTGGGCGTACGGGCACACGCTCGTCAACTACTGGCTGAAGCGTCGCACGCGGCGGCGGATCCATCAGATCACGATCGCGCTGCCCGACTGCCTCGATCTGATGATCGTCTGCCTCGAGGCCGGCCTCGGGCTGAACGCGACGATCGCGCGGCTCGGCGAGGAGCGCTCGCTGATGGACGACGCCCTCGGCGACGAGTTCGGCCAGGTGGCGCTCGAGCTGCGCGAGGGCCGGAGCCGCGACGAGTCGCTCCGGGCGCTCGGCGACCGGAACGGCGTCGAGGATCTCAAGTCGCTCGCCGCGCTGATCATCCAGAGCGACCGCCTGGGCGCCAGCATGGCGCGGACGCTCCGCGCGCACGCCGACGTGCTGCGTGCCAAGCGGCGGCAGCGGGCGGAGGAGGCGGCGCGGAAGCTGCCCGTCAAGATGCTCTTCCCGCTGGCGGTGCTCATCCTGCCGCCCCTCTTCGTCGCGACCGCGGGTCCCGCGATCCTGAAGTTCCGCCAGGTGATGCACCTGGTCACCGACCACCAACCCCGGTGAGCACCGCGATGCATCGCGCGTGGGACGCCGCCAGCGGAGCCGTGATCGCGGACCGGCTCGAGGCCGCGCACACCCACTGGACGCGGCTCCGCGGGCTCCTCGGCACCCGCCGTCTCGAGACCGGCCACGGACTCTGGCTGAAGCCCTGCCGCCAGGTCCACATGCTCGGCATGCGGTATCCACTCGACCTCGCCTTCCTCGACGACGAGCTCATGGTGGTGCGCGCGATCCGCGGCCTCGCGCCCGGCCGCGTCTCGCCGCGCATCCGGCGCGCGACGAGCGTGCTCGAGCTGCCGGCGGGAACGCTCGCACGGACGGGGCTCGCGGAGGGCGCGCGCATCGCGATCGCCGTGGAGGGCGTGCCCGTGCGCAGCGCGTGGGCGGCCGTCGCGACGGCGGCCTGCAACCTGCTCCTGGCGGCGCTCTTCGGGCTGCTCGCCGCGGTGCACCTCCGGGCGGGGTTCCAGACCGGTCGCTGGGCGACGCTCCTGCCGATGGTGGTGCAGGAGGGCATCCTGCTCGCGCTCTTCCTCACCCGGCGTCGGCCGCTCGTCAGCTCGACCCGGCCGCTCGACTGGACGGTCGGCATGCTCGGGATGTTCCTCCCGCTCCTCTTCCGTCCGGCCGCGGAGCCGGGGACGCTCGCGTGGCTCGGAAGGCCGATCCAGATCCTCGGGCTCCTCCTCGGGAGCGGCGCGGCCCTCTCCCTCGGCCGGAGCATCGGCATCGTCGCGGCCAACCGGGGCGTGCAGGCCGGCGGCCTCTACCGCGTGGTCCGACACCCGCTCTACACCGCTCAGATGCTCGGGAACCTCGGCTATGCGGTGTCGTACCCGACGCCCGCCAACGTGGCGATCGCGATCGCCTCGTTCGTCACGCTGAACGTCCGGGCGATCGTCGAGGAGCGCCTCCTCGCGCCCGATCCGTCCTACCGCGAGTATCTCCGCCGGACCCGCTGGCGGCTCGTCCCGCTCCTCTACTGAAGATGCGGCCGGATCCGCTGCGGCGGAGCTTCGAGCTGCTCCTGCTCGCGGTCGCCGTCCTCGTCCTGTCGATCGTCGACCGCGTCGATCCCGATCTCTGGGGTCACGTCCGCTACGGGCAGGACGTGCTC
>CAZLYE010000308.1:0-3028 GCA_964562865.1 uncultured Binatia bacterium (SeqCode)
CTCCCGTGGGCCCGGTGGCGCCCGTCGCGCCCGTGGCACCGGTCGGGCCCACGGGCCCGGCCTCGCCCGGGACCTCGTAGGCGATTAGCAGCTGCGGGGGGCGGGCGAAGGGGCCAGCCTGGCTACCAAAGTAGACACGCCGGCCGATGCCCCGGAGACCGACGCCATAGTTCGTAGACGGCGAGGTCACCCAGCGCTGGGCCAAGCGAGTAATGTCCCACTCCACAACGCTGTAGGCGCCGTACGAATCGATGCGAGCGGTTGCCTCGACCATCGTACTCAGCGGCGGCGCGTTGTGCCCGGTCGCGGTGAGCGCATCCCAGGGGGCAAGGACCTCCTGGGCGTTGATCGACGTGCCGCCTGCGGCGTGCGCAGATGAAATTTGGAACAGTTGCAGCTTGCCCTCGCGAATGAGGGCCGCGGGGGGAATCGCCGACAAGTCGAACGTCAGCAGGGCGGTATCCCTGGCGCTGACGGCGAGGAAGAACTTGTCTCCTTTCGGCGTTCGCCCGCGGTTGCTCATGAAGGTGTCGGCCGAGACATCGAAGGTCGTCACCACGACCTGCCCCGCCGCGTGAGCGTGAATACTCGTGAGCAGTGACGTGGCGAATAGGACAGCGCGGAGCAGTGGGGGCGGGAGGCAGATGAACCGTTCCGGGCGTGTCATGGATGAGAATCGTCAACCACATGACCGTCAACGGTTCTCCGCGTGGCGAATCCTCGACCACTTCGGCCACGACTCGAGCTGCCATGGAGCGCGGTCATCGCCCCGGTCGAAGCAACAGCGCAGCAACACCTGTTCCAGGTGGCTGAAGCTCGAGTGCCTCGAGGATGATGGGGCACGGCCCCGGCAGGACGTACCGCCCGCGGAACAGATTGCCTACCTTCCCCCACCGCCGTGGGAGCTCGAACGGGCGAACGGACGCTTGGTCGAGCGCTACAACAAGCGCCGATTCCATGAATCGTTGCAGAGTGTGACGCCGGCGGAGGTCTACCGGGGGAGGATCCGGGATCGCCGGGCGCGGATCGAAGACGCGATAGCTCGACCGACGGAAGCACGATGATCTGCGAGCCGCGTGGGCCAAACGCGCCGCGAGTGTGCCGTGCTCGGCGAGGAAAATCGTCCACAAACAGTTGACGACGCATGACGTCGAGATTCAGCACCTCCGTGACCTCCTCGGACACGCGTCGACACGCATGACCGAGCGGTACAGCCACGCCACCCCGACCCGTCTTCACGCGGCGATGGACGAGGTTTCTCTTGCGGTGAGCGGTGCGGAGGACGCGCCGCCTCGGGACCCCGCTACTGACCCCGCGGTGCCCGAGACGCGCAGCCAGGCGCAAAACGCCTGACAGGACGAGCGTCCCCGGCGGGATTCGAACCCACGTTACCGGCGTGAAAGGCCGGTGTCCTAGGCCGGACTAGACGACGGGGACGACAGACGCGCGCGACCAAACGGCGCCTGCTAGTACAGTCTCCCCGCCCCAGTCAAACCGAACAGCCGTCGCGCGGAGCGCGCATGCTCACACCGTCACCGGCGGCGCACGCGATCGGCGCCCGCGCGTGCTGCCTTGACCGGGACCCGACGCGCATCGACAATGGGCGCCTCATGGACGCCGCCCGGCGCGTGCGTGCCGGCGCCTGAGTGCGCCTCCTCTTCGTCAACGCGAACCGCAGCCGGAGCTTCGGCGGCGTCGAGCGGTGGATGATCGACGCGGCGACTGGGCTCGCCACGCGCGGGCACCACGCGACGCTCGTCGGGCGCCCGGGGACGGCGTGGCTCGACGCCGCGACGCGCGCCGGCGTTCCGGTCCGCGGGGACATCCGCGGGACGTGGGCGCAGCGCGTGCTCCGCGTGCGCGCCGCGATGCGCGCCGAGCGGCCGGACGTCGTGATCGTCAAGGGGAAGAAGGCCGCGCGCATGGCGGCGTGGGGGCGGACGACGGGCGCGGGCGGGCGGGTCGCCTACTTCTTCGGGACGACGCACGAGCTCGACCGCGGGCGCTGGGTCGACCGCTTCACGTGGCGCGCCGTCGACACCGGGATCGTCGTGGCTCACGGGGCGGCGCGCTGGTACGTCGACGAGGGCTTCGGCCCAGCGGCGAAGCTCCACGTCCTCTGGAAGGGCATCGACCTCGCGCGCTTCGACGCGGCGCAGGCCGACGCGGCCACCATCCGGGCGGAGCTCGGCCTCCGGCCGGGCGACCTCGCGATCGGCACCGTCGGGCGGCTCGCGTGGCAGAAGGGCATCGACCATCTGCTCGCGGCGGCGCAGCTCGTGCACGAGCGCCTCCCGCGGGCCCGCTTCTTCGTCGTCGGCGGCGGTCGCGACGCGGACGCGGTGGCCGCGGCGGTCGCGGCGCCCGAGCTCGGTGGCGCCGTCGCGCTGCTCGGCCCGCGCGACGACGTGCCCGCATTCCTCGCGGCCATGGACGTGGTCGTGCAGAGCTCGCGCCTCGAGGCGATGGCGCAGACGACCCTCGAGGCGATGGCGGCCGGGCGCCCGATCGTCTCGACCACCACGGTGGGCGCCGACGAGGCGATCGAGGACGGCACGAGCGGCGTGCTCGTCCCGGTCGGCGACGTCGGGGCGCTCGCCAGAGAGATCCTCGCCCTGGCCGCGGATCCGGCACGCCGCGCGGCGCTCGGGCGGGCCGCCCGCGAGCGGATCGCCGCCCACTTCACCGACGACCGCATGCTTGACCGCTGCGAGGCCATACTGCACGACGTTTGCGCGGTGCCCGCTGCCCGCGCCTTGCGATCCGTGCCCCGCTGGTATTGATTGCGCGCCGGGAGATCGTCGTGGAGATCCGCTTCAGTCCGGCCGAGGAGGCCTTCCGCGCGGAGGCGCGCGCGTGGATCGAGGCCAACATGCCGCGCACGCCGCGGCCGACCGAGCTCCGGCGACGGAGCGAGCACGACCTCGCGTGGCAGCGCCGGATGCACGACGCCGGCTGGGCGGGCATCGCGTGGCCGCGCGAGTACGGCGGGCGCGGTGCGACGCTCATGCTGCAGCTCATCTGGTAC
>CAZLYE010000309.1:0-4436 GCA_964562865.1 uncultured Binatia bacterium (SeqCode)
GTCGGTGAAGGGCACCCCCTCCTCGAGCTGCTCCCAGTCGCGGGCGCGGAGGAAATCTGGCGCCCATGCTGGCACGCGAGCGCCAGGTGGACACGACGACGTAGTGAGTCGGGTCGGCCACCTCCCGCAGGGTCTCACCCGAGACGTAGCCGGGAGCGTGGACCGCGTCGCGCCGCATCTCGCGGAGCGCCGGGGCCAGCTCCGTCTCCACGTCGGGACGCAGCCAGCGCTCGATCAGGACGCGGACCATCGTTCCTCCCGTTCACCCCTTGATGTTCCCGATCGGCGTGAACGAGACGACCTTGTGCGAGATGCCGGTCCGGTCGAGCACGTCGACCACTGCCGTCAGGTCCTTGTAGGCGAAGCCCGCCTCCTCCGCGACGCCGGACTTGGACGCGGCGCGCACCACGATGCCGCGCGCCGCCAGGTCCTCGATGAGCTGCGTCCCCCACACGCGCCGCTTCGCCTGATGGCGCGACATCGTACGCCCGGCGCCGTGGGCGGTGGAGCCGAAGGTCTCCACCATCGCGTGTGCCGTCCCGACGAGGAGGGCGGAGCCCGTCTCCATCGAGCCGCCGATGATCACCGGCTGGCCGATCTCGCGGTAGGTCGCCGGGACGTCGGGCATGCCCGGGCCGAAGGCGCGCGTCGCGCCCTTGCGATGCACCACGACGTCCAGATCCTCGCCGTCGACCCGGTGCCGCTCGAGCTTCGCCGTGTTGTGACAGACATCGTACACGACCGAGAGCCCGAGATCGCGCGGGTCCCTGCCGAACGCGGTGCCCATCACCTCACGTACCCGGTGCGTGATGACCTGCCGGTTCGCGAACGCGGTGTTCGCCGCCGCATTCATCGCGGCGAAGTACGCCTGCCCTTCGGTGGAGCGGAAGGGCGCGCAGGCGAGCTCTCGGTCGTGCACGGTGATCCCGTGGCGGCGCATGGCCACGTCGAAGGCGCGGAGGTAGTCGGTCCCCACCTGATGGCCGAAGCCGCGTGACCCGCAGTGCAGCATGACGAAGATCTGCCCCGGCCCCTCCACGCCGAGCACGCGGGCGATCTTCGCGTCGTGGATGCCGTCGGGACGCACGACCTGCAGCTCGAGGTAGTGGTTGCCCGAGCCGAGGGTGCCGAGCTGCCGCAGACCCCTCTCGACGGCGCGGTCGCTCACATCCTCAGGGTCCGCACCCGGCAGGCAGCCGCGCCCCTCCGTGCACTCGAGGTCCTCGGGCCAGCCGTAGCCCTGGCGCACACACCAGCCCGCTCCTTCGCGCATGACGTCGCGAAGCGCCGACTCCGTCAGACGGACGAAGCCGTGCGCGCCGACGCCGCAGGGGATCGCACGGAAGAGCTCGTCGACGAGCTCGGCGAGCCGCGGCCGCACCTCGTCTTCGGTGAGGCGGGTGCGGAGGAGCCGCATCCCGCAGTTGATGTCGAACCCGATCCCTCCGGGCGAGATGACGCCCGTGTCGGCGCGGAACGCCGCCACGCCGCCGATCGGGAAGCCGTAGCCCCAGTGTCCGTCGGGCATGCAGAGAGCAGCACGCACGATCCCGGGCAGACACGCGACGTTCGTCACCTGCTCGAAGACCCCCTGATCCATCTGCGCGAGAAGCGCCTCCGAAGCGTAGATGCGGGCGGGCACGAGCATGCCTGCCTTCTCGCTCGGCGGGATCTCCCAGATGCAGTCGCCGGCCGGGTTCACCTTCATGGGCGGACTCAGATGTCGATCACGATGCGGGCTCGCCAGCCGCCGTCCGCCCGTTCGAGCACGAACTGGTGGAAGGTGACCGCCTTCGGATCGGAGCGGAGCTCCACGTGCGCTGGATCGAGCGCTCCGCCCTGGACTTCGGCAGCCAGCCGGAACGGGCCGCTGCCGTCGATCGCGACCTTGGCGTGCGTGTAGACCTCGCCGTCGCGGTCCTTTCGGAAGATCAGCTCCGAGAGCCAGTCGTAGAGGAGAAGGTCCAGCTCGCCCGCCTCGAGCGCGATCGCCCTCCGTGTCGTCGTCGGGACGGTGGCGGGGTCGACCATCACGTCCGCGAGGGCACGCGCGGCGGTCTCGAAGAGATCGGCCAGATCGGCACCCTCCACGTCGATGCCACAATCCGCGAGCGCGATCCCTTCGACGAATTGGTAGCGGCCCATCCAGCCGATCTCCTGAGGGGTGCAAGCCACAGGCCACCGCGATCTCGGGTGGCTCCCCAGGCACGCTTCGCGGCGGCGGGAATCCGCCCCGCGCGGTTTGGCAGGCGCAGGAGGTTCCGTTCAGCCCCGAGCCTGCCCACTGTGAGTGGTCCCGGAAGCCGGGCTGGCGCACCCTTTGCTCGAACATCGAAGGCATGGACGCCCGCACGCGGGCCGAGCTGGCGCAAACGCTCCGCCGCCAGCGGGCGGTCCTCCTGAAGCAGTTCTCCGACGTCGAGACCGATCTGCGCGCGATCGCGGGGGATCGTGCGCCCGAGATCGAGGAGCGCGCGCAGGAGGAGCGCGCGGCCCGCGTTCTCGTCACCCTGGACGACCGGAGCATGCGCGAGATCACGGACATCCACGGCGCCCTCCGGCGCATGATCGACGGCACGTACGGAAAGTGCCTCGACTGCGGCGTCACGATCCCTTCGGCCCGCCTGCGAGCGCTCCCGACGACGGCCTTCTGCGTCGAGTGCGCGAGCGAGGAGGAGGTCGTTCGCCCGGCAGGCCCGGCCGCGATGGAGCCGCGGCATCCGGGGAGGCTGCCGGCCGACCTCGAGCCCCTCCTCGACCGTGAGGTGGAGGAGGCGCTCCGCGAGCTCGTCCGCGCGGACCGTCGCATCGACACGGACGAGCTCCGTCTCGTCTGCCGCCACGGCATCGTCCACCTCGAGGGCGCCGTCCCGAGCGAGGCCGAGCACCAGATCGTTCTGAAGCTCGTGACGGACGTCGCCGGCTGCGAGGAGGTGGTCGACCACGTGCAGGTGAACGAGCTCCTCTGGGAGCGACGGGACCGCACCCGGCGGGGCCCACGCGAGCGCACACCGGCGGACCGGTTCGCGCCCCTCGGCACCGAGGACGTCGTCGAGAGCACCGAGGAAGGGTTGGACTATCTGCCGCCCGATCGCCCGCCGCCGGAGGAGGAGGAATGAGCGCGTCTCCAGCAGCCGTACGCATCCCGGCGGATTCCGTCGTGCTCGAGGGGCTGCTCGGCGTGCCATCGACGGCGGCCGGCGTCGTGCTGTTCGCGCACGGCAGCGGGAGCAGCCGTCTGAGCCCGCGGAACACCTACGTCGCCAGCGAGCTGCGCGAGGCGGGGATCGGGACCCTGCTCTTCGACCTCCTTACGGCGGAGGAGGGCGAGGACCGAACACTCGTGTTCGACGTGGATTTCCTCGCACGGCGGCTCCGGGCGGCGACCGAGTGGCTGCATGGGCAGCCGGGGATGAGGCACCGTGCGATCGGCTACTTCGGCGCCAGCACCGGCGCGGCCGCCGCGCTCATCGCCGCGGCCGACGACCTCGCCGTCGCTGCGGTGGTGTCGCGGGGCGGACGTCCGGACCTCGCGGCCCGTGTCCTGCCACGCATCGAGGCTCCGACCCTGCTCATCGTGGGTGGTGACGACGTCCCCGTGATCGCGATGAACCGTGACGCGTTCGGGCGCCTGCGGTGCGAGAAGCGGCTCACGATCATCCCCGGGGCGACGCATCTCTTCGAGGAACCCGGAGCGCTCGAGCGGGTCGTGTGCCTCGCGACCGACTGGTTCCGGGACCATTTCCCCGTCCCACCCTCGTGAGTCCCGCTGATGCGACTGCAGGTCTTCTCAGGCACGGCCAACGTCCCGCTCGCCGAGGCCGTGGCGCGGGGCCTCGACCTCCACCTGGGGAATCGCCTCCTCGAGCACTTTCCCGACGGCGAGGTCCGGATCCAGATCCGCGAAGACGTCCGGGGCGACGACGTCTACCTCCTGCAGCCGACCGGCCCGCCCGTCGGCGAACACCTTCTCGAGCTCCTCCTCCTCGCCGACGCCTGCCGTCGCGCCGGAGCAGAGCGGACGACGGCCGTCATGCCCTACTTCGGCTACGCGCGCCAGGATCGACGCACGCACGGCGGCGAGCCACTCAGCGCGCATCTGATCGCGCAGCTCATCGAAGCCGGGGGCTGTGCCCGCGCGGTCGCCGTCGACCTGCACACGGTCTCGATCGAAGGATGCTTCGGGGTCCCGCTCGAGCATCTGAGCGCGGTCGACCTCCTCGCGGAGACGATTGGTCCCGGGATCGGACGCAACGCGTTGATCGTCTCGCCCGACCTCGGCGCCGTGAAGCTGGCCGAGCGCTACGCCGAGCGGCTGCGACTCCCGGTGGCCATCGTGCACAAGGTCCGCCTGAGCGGCACGGAAGTCAGCGTGCGCGGTCTCGTCGGCGAGGTGCGTGGGCGAACGCCGATCGTGATCGACGACATGATCAGTA
>CAZLYE010000310.1:0-3079 GCA_964562865.1 uncultured Binatia bacterium (SeqCode)
CGACCATACCTACGTCCCTACGTCACCTTGGCGTGAGGACATAGAGCATGCCGTGCTCGCGCATCGTACCTGCACGCGCCTCGGCGTCCGCGCCAGCCCCCAGGAACAGATCCGCCCGCGGCCCTTTGATCGCAACGCCCGTGTCCTGGACGACGACGAATCGGCGCACGGTTTCCGTCTCGACGTACGCGATCGCCCCCGGCGGGACGACGTGCGGGTCGGCGGCGATCGAGCGACCGGGCGTCAGCGGGACGCCGAGGCTGCCGACCGGGTTGCCGTCGCGTGTCGGGCGGAAGAACGTGTACCGCTCGTTCGTCGCGAGGACGGCGAGCTGCTCCTCGCGCGGAAGTTTCACGAGCGCCGCCCGGATATCGGGCCACGTCGCCGGGCCGTCGGGCAAGAGGCCGCGGGCCCGCAGCGCGGGGGCGATGCTCCCGTACGGTCGTCCGTTGGTTCCCGCATACCCCACACGCATGATCGCGCCGTCCGCGAGCCGGAGCCGCCCCGAACCCTGCACGTGCAGGGCGAACAGCCGGACCGGGTCGTCCGTCCATGCGAGCTCGAGCCGGCGTCCGGCGAGCGCGCCCGCGTCGATCGCAGCCCGGGTGGGCATCGGTCGCGCGCCGTCGGGCTGCCGGTAGATCGGGTACTGGAATGCGCCCCCCGCGGTCCGCCGCGCCGCGAGCTCGGGCTCGTAGTAGGCGGTGAGGAGCACCGAGTCGGCGACGCGGACCACGCGGAAGGAGCGCTCGATCGCGGCGGCGCGCTCGTCGGAGCCTGCGAGGATTTCCAGGAGGCGGGTTCCCGCGTCGCCGCGCGCGCTGCTCCGCGCGATCGCCTGGCGCAACGACGCGAGGTCGAGATCGTCCGCGAACGTCGGGTTGACGGGCGCCGAGTGCGCCTGGGCGCACGCCACGAAGAGCAGAGAGGCGAGCGCGGCCCGACGGCTCAACGCGCGTACGCGCGCTGCGCGCCCGCGCCCCCGACCCCCGGCTCGACGCGGCGGCCTTCCGAACGCAGCGCGTCCTCGAACGCCGCCAGGAGCGTCAGCACGTGCGCCCGCCGGCTCGATTCGCCCATCAGCCCGATCCGCCACACCTTCCCCTTCATCGGCCCGAGCCCGCCGCCGATCTCGATGCCGTGGTCGCGGAGGAGCCGGCCGCGGACGCGCGCCTCGTCGACGCCGTCGGGGACGGTCACCGCGTTCAGCATCGGCAGGCGATGGCCCTCCTCGCTCGCGATGCCGAGGCCGAGCGCGGCCAGCCCGGCCACGAGCGCCTCGTGGTTCCGTCGATGGCGCGCGAAGCGCGCGTCGAGGCCCTCCTCGAGGACGATCCGGAGCGCCTCGCGGAGCGCGTAGTTCATCGAGATCGGCGCCGTGTGGTGGTAGACGCGCTCCTCGCCCCAGTACTGCTGGAGGAGCGTCGCGTCGAGGTACCAGCTCCGCACCTTCGTCTTCCGCGCCCGCATCGCCTCGAGCGCGCGCGGGCCGAAGGTCACCGGCGAGAGCCCGGGCGGGCACGAGAGGCACTTCTGCGTGCCGCTGTACGCCGCGTCGACGCCCCACGCGTCGATCTCGACGGGTGCGCCCCCGAGCGACGTCACGCAGTCCGCGAGGAAGAGCGCGCCGTGCTCGTGCGCGACGCGTGCGGCGTCCGGGAGCGGCTGCCACGCGCCGGTCGACGTCTCGGCATGGACGAGCGCCACGAGCTTCGGCCGCGTGCAGTTCCGGAGCGCTGCGTCGACCTGCTCCGGCCGGACCATCCGTCCCCACGGCGCCTCGACCCGGATCGCGACGCCGCCCGCGCGCTCGATCACGTCCGCCATCCGCGTCCCGAAGACGCCGTTCACCCCGACGACCACCTGATCGCCCGGCTCGACCAGGTTGACGATGCACGCCTCCATCCCGGCGCTCCCCGTCCCGGAGATGGGGAACGTGAGCGCGTTCTCGGTCTGGAAGACGGCGCGCAGCATCGTCTTCACGTCCTCCATCATCGCGATGAAGGCCGGATCGAGGTGGCCGAGGAGCGGTGCGGCCATCGCGCGGAGCACGCGCGGGTGGACGTCCGACGGGCCGGGGCCGAGGAGCAGGCGGGACGGCGGCGAGAACTCGCCGGGGATCGCGGGCACGCGCGCACTCTACACGACGCCGCCGGGAGTCACCACGCGGACGACGCCCTTGCCCGTCGCGCGGTGACCGGCGTATGCCGCCGCCGAACGGAGGGAACCATGTGGCAGCGATGGTGCACCGTCCTCGGCGGCCTGCTCCTCCTCTGTGGCCTCCTGGGCGCGCTCCGCGCGACCCACGACGCCGCGATGGTCGTATCAGCGCGCGTCGCATACGGGCAGTGGGGAAAGCACAAGGGAAGCCGCGCCGACCAGCAGGAGGGCCGCTGGCTCCGCCGGACGGACTTCGCGTTCGACGTCTCGCTCGCCGCGACGGCGGCCGGCATCGCGCTCCAGACGTTCGCCGCGGCGTTCCCGGCGTTCCCCGAGTGACGGCGTCCGCGTGATCTCCCAGGCGCTCGTGACCCGCCTCCGCGCCGTCGTCGGCGCCGACGGCGTGATCGACCGTCCCGAGGCCGTCCTCGTCTACGAGTGCGACGGCTACACGCTCGAGCGCGCGGCGCCGGACGTCGTCGTGCTGCCGGGCTCCCCCGCGGCGGTGTCCGCGGTGCTCCGCCTCCTCGCGGCCGACGGCGTCCCGTTCGTCCCGCGCGGCGCCGGGACGGGGCTCTCGGGCGGGACGCTCCCGGTCGGCGCGCCGGTGATGATCTGCACGAGCCGGATGCGCGCGATCGAGGCGATCGACGTTGCGAACCGGCGTGTCGTCGTCCAGGCCGGCGTCGTGAACCAGTGGGTCACGAACGCCGTCCGCGCGCACGGGCTCTGCTACGCGCCCGACCCGTCGAGCCAGCCGGCGTGCACGATCGGCGGGAACGTCGCGGAGAACTCGGGCGGCCCGCACACGCTCAAGTACGGCGTGACGACGAACCACGTGCTCGGCGTCGAGCTCGCGCTGCCCTCCGGCGAGCTCGTCGCGCTCGGCGGCGCGGTCGAGGACCGCGCGGGCTACGAC
>CAZLYE010000311.1:0-5545 GCA_964562865.1 uncultured Binatia bacterium (SeqCode)
GTTGTATCGACCGGAAAGGCGCGCTCACGGGTTGCGCCACCCATTCGATGAGGTCGTCGGCCGGCATCGACCGGAGCGGCGACGTGGTCTTGCGCTCCGACTTCAACAGGTCGATGCCGCCGGTGTGCACGTGGTACGCGAGGTGGAGCGCCGTTCCGATCGACCCCCCGAGCGCGAAGAGGAGGTAGAGGAGGAGGCCCCCGACCGCCGGGATGTCGGGGCCGGTCTGCCGGTACCAGAAGAGGACGAGGTTCAGCGGGACCCAGAACGCATAGACCACCGAGATCGGGACGATCCACCGCCGGAGATTCCAGAGCCCGTAGGAGTACGCGGCGAGCACGGTCCCCAGGACGACGCCGAGGACGACGTTCGCGGCGATGGTCTCGACGCGCACGCCGAAGACGACCATGCCGAGCTTCGTCGGATCGTGCAGATGCTGCAGCACCTTGGTGCAGTCCGACACCGCGAGGAGGCCGAACAGCACGGCCATCACGGTGAGGAACGGGCCGCGCTCGCGCTCCGCCGCCATCAGCGGACCGCGGCCGCCTCGGCCGCCTTCGGGAGGACCATCGGGACGAGCTTCTCGCGACGGGCGCGCTTCAGCTCCTGGAGCTGGGCGTGCGCGGCGCTCTCCGCCTCCGCCTCGCGGATCCGGCCGAGGCGCTGCTCGAGGTCGCCGTCGGCGACCTCCCGGCTCACCTGGGTCTCGGCGACGAGGCGGTTCACGTGGTCGCGGACCTCCTCGAGCGCACGGATGTCGGCGTCCGGCGAGAGGCCGTTCAGCGTCGCCTGGAACCGGAGCCGGGCCTTCGCGTTCGCGAGCCGGGCGAGCATGCGGACGCGCTCGGCGCGGAGCCGCGCGATCTCGTCCTGGAAGGTGATCAGGTTCTGCTTCGCGCCGTCGGCCTCCTTCGTGAGCTCGCCGAGCTCGGTCCCGAGGCGGCTCGCCTCGGCGTCGAGGGCGTCGCGCCGGCCGATCAGGGCGACGGCCGCCGCGTCGTCGTCGCGGTCGACCGCTACGTCCAGCTGGCGACGGACGCGCGCGAGCTCGCCCGACTGGCGCTCGAGCTCCTTCGCGAGCTTGCTCCGCATGTAGAGGATGCCGGCGGCCGCCTCGCGGAGCTTCGCGTACTGCGCGACGCGCTCCTGGATCGCCGCCTCGTAGACCGCCTCGGGGTGGCGGTGCTCGCGCCGGCCGACCCAGCGGGCGGCGGCGCCGCGCAAGAGGTTCCACGTCCTGGCGAAGAGCTGCATCACGACTCCTCCTTCTCGGCGATGATGCCGAGCTCGCGCATCTTCTGCTGGAGGTTCTGGCGGTGCATGCCGACCTCCTCGGCCGCCTTGGTGATGTTGCCGCCGTGACGCCGGAGCGCGCGCTGCAGGAAGTCGCGCTCGAAGGTCTCGACGACGCGCTCCTTCGCCTCGCGGAAGGAGCCGGGCGGCGGGGGCGGCGGCGGGGCCGGCTCGGCGCTCGGCCCGCGCGCGAAGAGGTCGGCCGGGCCGATCTCCGGCCCCGGGGCGAGGAGGAGCGCCTGCTCGACGGCGGAGCGGAGCTCGCGCACGTTCCCCTTCCACTGGTGCCCCACGCACGCGCGGAGCGCCTCGCCGGTGAGCGGCTTCACCTCGCGGCTGAAGCGCCGGGCCGCGTCCTTCAGGAAATGGTCGATCAGGAGCGGGATGTCCTCGCGCCGCTCCGCAAGTGGCGGGATCACGAGCTCGACGACCTTCAGGCGGTAGTACAGGTCCTCGCGGAAGCGACCGGACTGGACGGCGCTCTCCAGGTCCTGGTTGGTCGCCGCGATGAGCCGCACGTCCACCCGGATCGGCGTGTTGCCGCCGACGCGCTCGAACTCCTTCTCCTGGATCGCGCGCAGGAGCTTCGCCTGCGTCTCGAGCGGCATGTCTCCCACCTCGTCGAGGAAGAGCGTGCCGCCGTCCGCGGCCTCGAACTTCCCTTCGCGCCGGGCCGTGGCGCCGGTGAAGGCCCCGCGCTCGTGGCCGAAGAGCTCGCTCTCGACCAGCTCCTGGCTGAGCGCCGCGCAGTTCATCTTGACGAGGGGCTTCGTGCGGCGCGGGCTGCGATAGTGGAGCGCGTTCGCGACCAGCTCCTTCCCCGTCCCGCTGGCGCCGCGGATGAGCACGGTCACGTCGGTGTCGGCGATCTTGTCGATCGTCTCGAAGAGGCGGCGCATCGCGGGGCTCTGGCCGACGATCTGCTCGAAGCCGAACACGCCCTGCACCTGCTCGAGGAGCCGGCGATGGTCGCGGCGGAGGAGGACGGTGTCCATCACGCGGCGGACGACCATCCGGAGCTCGTCGTTGTCGAAGGGCTTGGGCACGTAGTCGACGGCGCCGAGCTTCATCGCCTGCACTGCGATCTACTCCGAGCCGTACGCGGTGATCAAGATGACGGCGAGGTCGGGGTCGACGCGCCGCGCGTGCTCGAGCACCTCCATCCCGCCGACGCCGTTCATGCTCAGGTCCGTGATGACGACGTGGAAGCTCCCCGTCTCGATCCGCCTGAGCGCCTCCTCGCCGCTCGCCGCCGTCTCGACGTGGTAGCCCTCCTTGCCGAGGAGGCCCTTCAGGGCGACCAGCATCGCCTTCTCGTCGTCGACCACCAGCACGCGGCCCTGCATCGCGTCCTCAGCTCCTCGCGGGGAGCGGCAGCGTCACCTTGAACTCGGTCCCGCGGCCGATCTCGCTCACGACGTCGATCGTTCCCTGATGCGCCTCGACGATCTTCCGGGAGATCGCCATCCCGAGACCCGTCCCGTTCTCCTTGGTGGTGAAGAACGGGTTGAAGATGCGGTCGATCTTCTCGGCGGGGATCCCGCACCCGTTGTCGCGGAGGCGGACCGTGGCACGCTGGTCCCCGTTCTCGACGAAGAGGTCGATCCGCCGTCCCTCCGGCACGACGCCGAGCGCGTCGATCGCGTTGTCGAGGACGTTCGCGAACACCTGGCGGAGCTTCTCGGCGTCGGCCTGTACCGTCGGTCCGGCGATGTAGTTGCGCGACACCGCCACCTTCGCCGCGTCGAGCTTCGCGCGGAGCTGCGTCAGGGCCGAGTCGACGACCGTCGCGAGGTTGACGAGCGCAAACTGGTAGTCCTCCTCCTTCGCGTACTTGAGGAGGTGCGAGACGCGGTGCTCGACGCGGTCGAGCTCTTCGAGCGCCACCTTCGCGTACTCGACGTTCTCGACCGACGTCGGGTCCTCGCCCATCTGCTGGACGAGGCTCTTCGCGGCGGCGATCGGGTTGCGGATCTCGTGTGCGATGGAGGAGGAGAGCTCGTCGATGCTCGCCTGCTTCTCGGTCTGCATCTCCGCCCGCTCGCGGCGGAGCTCGCGCTCGACCGCCGGGTCGAAGTAGCGCTGCTTGAGGGTGTGCGAGCCGAACACCGCCATCCAGTGCGCGAAGAGGCCGAATCCCCAGCCGAGCGCGGGCCAGAGGAACCACGGATACCAGGTGGTGAACAGGTTGATGAGCGCGAGGAACGCGATCACCCCGAGGTAGCTCATGAGGTGGCCGTAGAACCCCGCCTCCGCTGCCGCGCGCCGGCGGGCGCGCCGGAGGACCTCCTCCTCGGGCGAGAGCGGCTTCTTCTCCTCGCGCGCGGCGGGATCCGCGTTCGTTCCCGAGCGCCTGGCGTCACGCTCGGCCCGGCGCGCGTCCCGGTCCGCGCGTCGATCGAAGCGGCGCGCCCAGCGGTCGAAGTCGCGCTGGCGCTTCTCGGACCACTGCCGGTGCCATTCGTCGTGGCAGCTCCGCGCGCCGACGTCCTCGTCGAGCTGCCGCCGGTAGTGGTGGAAGCGGCGATTGAAGTGGGAGAAGAGGAAGCAGGCCATCAGGAATCCGAAGAACGCCATCACCCGTCCTTCTCCGGAGAAGGCAACCCGCATGCCAGCTCGACGGGAACGCGGGGCGCCCGGAAACAGGAGGCCGCCGCCCGCCGGCCGCATGGCGGCGGATGCAGCGCGCGCCCGGCGGTGCAGTCCAGAAGCTGCGTCTACTCCTCGAAGCCCGGCGGGATCTCGTACCCGCCGACGACGTCCGCGAGCCGCCGGGCGAGATCGATCGGCGTCCGGTCCTCCAGGTATGGACCGACGATCTGCACCCCCACGGGGAGGCCGCCCGGGGTGCGACCGACGGGTGCCACGGTCGCGGGGAGGTACGCCAGACCGACCACCCCGGCCCAGACGAGCTGATCCTCGTACGAGCGGGCGCCGCCGTTCACGCGGATCGTGCGCGCAGCCCAGTTCGGATCCTGGTCGTGCGGGATCGCCGCGACCGGCGTCACCGGGCAGAGGAGCACGTCGTGCCTCCGGAAGAGGTCCGCCCAGAGCCCGCGGTAGCGCTCGCGCGCCTCGCTGAGCGCGATCCACTGCCGGTGCCGCCCGGTGCTCGCGCGCGCGTAGCGGGCCATCAGGTCGTCCGAGTCCTCCCGTAACCCGTCGGCGAAGGCCGCGAGCGAGGCGAACTGGTCGGCCCCGAAGACGGTGCACGTCGCGAGGCAGAGGAGCTGGTAGTAGTCGCGATAGGCGTCGCGGAGCCCGAACCCGGGCCGCGCGCGGTCGTCGACGTGCGCCCCGGCACGCGTGAGCCCGTCGGCCGCCGCCTGGAGCCGGTCGCAGACGGCGGCGTCGGTCGGACACGTCGGGTCGTCGAGCCAGACCGCGACGCGGTACTCGCGGAGCGTCGTCCGCCGCGGCGGCGGGAGGGCGAGGCGCCAGGCCACCGCGCGGTCGGCGTCCGGCCCCGCGAGGACGTCGAGTGCCAGGGCCAGGTCGTCCGCGCTCCGGGCGAGCGGGCCGATGACGTTGATGTCGGTGTCGGCGAGCGTACCGGGCGGCGGCGGGATGTAGCCCTGCATCGGGACGATGCCGAACGTCGGCTTGTGGCCGTACACGCCGCAGTAGTGCGCCGGGTTGCGGATGGAGCCGCCGATGTCCGTCCCGAGCTCGAGCGGGGAGAGGCCCGCGGCGACCGCCGCCGCCGCGCCACCCGACGACCCACCGGGCGCGCGGCTCGGGTCCCACGGGTTGCTGGTCGTGCCGAAGAGCGGGTTGTACGTCTGGCAGTCCATCGCGAGCGTCGGCGTGTTCGTCTTCCCGAAGACGATCGCACCGGCTTGGACGAGCCGCGCGACCGCGGTCGCGTCCGACGCGGGAAGGTGGTCGCGGTAGACCTCCGCGCCCGACGTCGTGCGGAGCCCCGCCGTCTCCATCACGTCCTTGATCGTCATCGGAAGGCCGTGCAGCGGCCCGACGTCCTCGCCGCGCGCGAGCGCGCGATCCGCCGCGTCCGCCCGCCGCCGCGCCCGCTCGACGTCGAGCGTGACCACGGCGTTGATCCGCGGGTTCAGCCGCTCGACGCGCGCCAGGTGGTGATCGAGCAGCTCCCGGCTCCCGATCTCGCGCCGCCGGATCGCCGCCACCAGGTCGACCGCCGAGCGGAAGGGGAGGCCTGGCATCGGGGCTGCTCATACCGCGCGAGGGCGGCGTGCGGGAAGGGAGGCGGGCGTCGGGGGGGGGGGCGGGGGGG
>CAZLYE010000312.1:0-2643 GCA_964562865.1 uncultured Binatia bacterium (SeqCode)
CTCCTCGCGAGCGCATCGAGCAAGACGGCGCTCGCGCTCGCCTTCCTCCTGTCGCGGGCCCCCGCCCCGCGCCGGCGGGTGATCGGGCTCACCTCGCCGGCGCACGCCGGCTTCGTCGCTCGCGTCGGCTGCTACGACGAGGTCGTGACGTACCCCGCGATCGACACGCTCGCGACCGATCGACCCGTCGTGCTCGTCGACATGGCGGGGAGCGGGCGCGTGCTGGCCGCCGTCCACGGGCACTTCCGGGACCGCCTCCGGTACAGCTGCCTCGTCGGCGCGACGCACTGGGAGGCCCCGCGACCCGCCGAGACCCTCCCCGGCCCGACGCCGGAGTTCTTCTTCGCGCCCGACCGGCTGCGCGCGCGGACGCGCGACTGGGGTGCGGACGGGTTGCAGACGCGCCTCGCTGCGCGGTGGCGGGAGTTCGTCCCGGCGGCCGAGGCCTGGATCCGGATCGTCCGGCGCTCGGGCGCCGCCGCGGTCGAGGAGGCGTATCGCGAGCTGCTCGACGGCCGCACGCCGCCGGACCGCGGCCACGTACTCTCGCTCTGAGAGCTACACCTTCCCGACGAGCTCCCGCTCGGCCCGGGCCACCACGTCGAGCACCGCCGCGGCGTCCCGCGCCCGCGGCGAGAACACGATCACGCGGTGGACACCGAGGTCCGCGAAGCGCCGGGCCGCGTCGCGGTCGAGCAGCGGGCGGTCGCGCTCGGGCGCGGGCGTGACGCTGATCTCGAGGTCCTCGAACCGACGGCCGGCATCCCGGCACGCGGCCCGGAGGCCGTCGAGGCAGGCCTTCGTCCGCTCGAGATCGATGCCGAATCCGTACCAGCCGCGCGCGAGCCGCGCCGCGCGACGGAAGGCCTCCGGGGTGTGCCCCCCGAACACGACCTCGGGATGCGGGCGCTGCGCCGGTCGCGGCTCCGCCCGAACGCCGCCGAAGGAGAAGAATCGCCCGTGGTACTCGGGCTTCTCCATCGTCCAGATCGCGAGCATCGCGTTCAGGAACTCCTCGGTGCGGGCGCCCTTGTGGTCGAAGGGCACGTTCAGCGCGTCGAACTCGGGCCGGAGGTAGCCGATGCCGATCCCGAACACGAGACGGCCCTTCGACAGCACGTCGAGCGAGGCCAGCTCCTTCGCGAGGACGAGCGGGTTGCGCTGCGGCAGGATGATGATCCCGGTGCCGAGGCGGAACCGCGTCGTGTGCGCGGCCATGAAGGTGAGCGCGACGACGGGATCGAGGATCGGCACGTCCGGGGGCAGCGGCGACGGCGGGACCTGCGGATCGGGAAGCACGACGTGCTCGCCCGTCCAGAGGCTCTCGAGCCCCGCCTGCTCCGCCGCGCGCGCGATGCGCGCGAGGTCGTCCGGCGCCGTGCACGGGCCGATGTTGGTGGCGAAGAGCGCGATCTGCATGCCGCGTCCGTAGCAGAGCCGTTCCGTCCATGTAAGCCCGCGCACGTCCGTGAAATCGGCTTAGGTTGCGCGTGACGCGGTCCATCCGCTAGGCGGACCGTCGACGCATCCGATGTCCCACCACCCGCAGCGCCTCGCACCGTTCAGCCGCGAAACCGCGGTGTCCCCGGACGGCGGCCGGACCGGCGGCTGGCGCGCCCGGCTCGGCGCAGAGTGGGGCGCACCGACGCTGCCGCAGGGCGGTCTCGTGACGGCGGTCGCGGCGCGCGCGATGCTCGCCGAGCTCGCGGCGCCCGAGCAGCGGCTCCGCTCCGTCACGACCGTCTTCGCCGCGCAGGTGGCGCCGGGACCGGTCGAGATCGACGTCGCGGTGCTGCGGCGTGGCCGCTCGCTGTCGCAGGCGACGGCGACCGTCCGGAGCGCCGGCCAGCACGCTGGCCACACGTCGGTCGCCGTGTTCGGCGGCCCCCGGCCGGGCTTCGAGTTCACCGACCTGACGCCGCCCGACGTTCCGCCGCCCGAGGCCTGCCCGTCGTTCCGGGACGAGCCGCCCGCCGGGTTCGAGCGGCGCATGAAGTTTCCGTACTGGGACCACGTCGAGGGCCGCGCCGCTCTCGGCCACGCCCCCTGGGAGGACTGGGTGCCGACGTCCTCCGACCGCGCCTGCTGGTACCGCTTCGACGAGCCGCCCGTCGGCGACGACGGGCTCCTCGATCCGGTGGCGGTCGTGACCCTGTGCGACACCATGCCCGGCGCCGTGAGCGAGCGGATGGGCCCGCGGAAGCCGTTCTGGCTTCCCCCGAGCGCGGACCTGACCGTCCATCTCGTGGGCGACGCGGGGCCCGGCTGGCTCCTCGCGCACAACCGGGCGCGCTGGGCGGGCGACGGCTACGCCTCCGTCGAGATGACGCTGTGGGATCCGGCGCGCGGGCTCGTCGCGTACGCGACGCAGATGATGGTCTTCGTGTTCCCCGACGGCCCGCCGGCGCCGACGGAGCGCCGGCCGCATGGTGCGCCGTGATCGCGCGCATCGCGTCGGTCGCCGGCTGTCTCCTCGTGCTGGGATGCGCAGCACCGCCCCCGCCCCTCCCCGCCGGCATCGCAGAGCTGCGGCTGCCCGAGGACTCCCGCGCGCTCGCTCGCATCGCAGCGGAGGACGATCCGAGCGGAGCGCCCGGGCGCCGGCGTGACGTGCTGGCCAACGTCGCGGGCCAGCTCCTCGAT
>CAZLYE010000313.1:0-7449 GCA_964562865.1 uncultured Binatia bacterium (SeqCode)
GTCGGCGACCATGTTCTCCGTCTCGCCGGCGAGCCGTAGGATGCGCGTCACATCGGCCCGCGCCGGCTCCGCGAGCTCACCGTCGAGCAGGCAATCGGCGGTCATGCCGATGGCGCTGAGCGGCGCCTTCAGATCGTGCGCGACGCTGTGGGCGAAATCCTCGATCTCCGCCTGCTTGCGGGCGACCGCGGCGGCTGCACACCGGAGCTCCGCGTGGCGTTCGTCGAGGAGGTGGCGCCGGCGGACGAGGAGCTGGACGAGCCCATGCGGTGCGAGCGTCGTGAGGGACCAGGCCGCGGCGCCGATGAGGCCGTGCTCGAGCCACCCGTAGGTGATCAGGAGGACGAGGAACGGTACGATCGCCACCGCTGCGTAGATCACGTCGACGCGCTCGTCCTCGGCCGGAAGCCCCTGCGGCTTCCCGACCACGTACTGCGCCGTCGGGAGTGAGAGCCGGACGCTCAGCGTGCCCATGACGGCGTAGGCGATCGGCTCGCCGACCCAGACCATCGCGATCAGCGACTCGACGCCGGCCGCACCCGCGACCTGGACGACCGCCACGCGGACGGCCGAGCCGATGGTCGCGAGGCCGAGCATCGCGGCGAGATCGAGCCGCGCGCTGCGCCGCCGGACCGGGTCGTCCTGCGGCCGGAGCGCGCGGGGGAGGGCGATCCACCCGCGGCGCGCGGCGGAGAACATCAGCGGGTACGCGAGGCTCCGCCCGAGCAGCTCGAGGAACAGGATCGGGAAGCCGGCGATGTAGACGAACGCGGTCGCCGTCGCCATGTACGCGACCGATGTCGGCGCGTCGCTGTCGAGCCACACGAAGCTGTAGGCGAGCGCGAACGCCAGGAAGACGGCGTACGTCGGCCACGCCGCCGGCTCGATCCACGCCGCCGACGCGAGCGCCAGCCCGACGCCGGCCGCCGCGACGCTCGCCCGGACGGCCGTCGTCTCCGAACGAGCCATGCGGTCACGCCGGGCCGGGCGGGGCGAGGCCGAGCGCGCGAAGCTTGATCCACAGCGCCTCGCGCGTGATCCCGAGGCTCCGTGCCGTGTCCGTCCGCCGGTACCCGTGCTCGCGGAGGCGGTTCGAGATGATCACGGCCTCGATCTGCCGCATGACCTCCCGGAGCGGTCCCGCCGTCGTCGGGGAGAAGGCGACCTCGCCGGTGACGAGCGGGGAGAGCGCGTCGGGCGGGATCGGCTCGCCGGGCTCGGCGCAGAGGACCAGGCGATGGACCTCGTTCTCGAGCTCGCGCACGTTGCCGGGCCAGAGGTGGCGCTCCATTCAGCGCGAGCGTCTCGGGACGGAAGCCCGCGATCGGCTTCTCCTCCTCGCGCGCCAGGCGGTCGAGGAAGTGCCCGGCGAGCGGCGCGATGTCGTCGCGACGCTCGCGGAGCGGCGGCACGACGATCGGGAAGACGCGCAGGCGGTAGAAGAGATCCAGCAACAGCGGCGCGTCGGTCGGATCGCTCGTGAACGCACAGATCGTGATCGAATCGGTCGCATGGAACCTGTCGTCCTGTACGATCACGACGGGACGCGGTTTGCCGGCGTGGTCCTTGCCGCCGGCCGCGGTCCACACCTCACCGCGTCTCACTCATCGCCCTCGGCTGACACGGCGTCGATGAATGCCTGGTCCTCGGCAGCCTGCGGACTCGATGCGACGAGGCGCGACTGCCGGGACGCTTCTGCAGCGAAGCGCGGTGACCGCGTGTCCGGCACCCAGACCTGAATCGGGCGCAGGCCCTGCGCACGCAGACGCTTGCGGTGCGCGGTGACCTTCTGGCGCGAGCTGGCGGCCTTCGCGTTCCGGGTCTTGCGTCGCCTGGGGACGGGCGGCACGTCGCCTCCTCTCGGTTACATGTAACTTGCGGTGTTGCGGGCTGTGCGACAAGTGGGGCGTCGAGCTCGGCTTGCCGCTCACGCGCCGACGGTGTGCGACCTTCAGGCCTCCGCCGCGAGCGCCCGCTCGACGGCCCGTGGCTCGCGGAGGATGACGAGCAGGTAGGCACGTGCGGGGCCGTCGGGCTGGACACGGCCCTGCTCCCAGTCCTGCAGCGTGCGAGGGTTGAGGCCGTACCGCGCGGCGAAGGCAGCTTGCGAGAGCCCGCTCCGGCGGCGGATCGATCTGACCTCATTGGGAGTGAGTGATACGCGGTGGAACTCCGTGAGGTGCTTCCGGGACGTCGGCCGTGCGTCCCGATCCGTACGAGCCCGTGCGGTTACCTCGGCTTCGGTCATCTCGGCGAGGCGCTTCCACTTCGTCCGACTCTTCAACCGAACGAGGCGTCCGCTCGGAAGCCGTCTGCGCCGCTTACCGTCCGGCCCGATCACTACCCGCGTAATACGCTCGGCGCTCATTGCTGCTGGCCCTCCGTGCAGAGATCAGGCGCCGCACCTCACCGCGGAGGGTGTATACGACGAAGAGGACGTGGCCGCGGACCGCGCCGACAGCCTGCCGTCTCTCTTCAGCGTACGCTCGCCGCTGATCGATCCGCTCGACGCGAAGCGGATCAGCGAAGACCTCCAAGGCATCCGCGAAGTCGACGCCATGCTTGACGAGGTTGGCTTCTCACTCGCCTCGTCCCACTCGAACACCAACCGTTCATATACGGGATACCCGTAGGCGATGTCAACTTACCGTTCGGGCGGGTCATGGTCGGAGTATCCCGGGGGTCCTCTGGGACCCACGCGTCAAGGCCCACCGGACGCCCGCACATTGCCACCAGGCTCTTCGTCGCGAGCTGATCCGGCGAGCCGTCCCGTTCTCGGATGAAGTCCGGGTCCCAGAGCAGCCGTCGGGCTGCTGGTCCCCGATCGACCTCCGCCCGTACCAGGAGGCCGCGCTGTGGGCCTGGGAACTGGCGCAGCGCCGGGCGGTCGTCGTCCTGCCGACCGGGAGCGGAAAAACCCGGCTGGCCCTCGCAGCAATGGCACGCGCTGGTTCGAGCGCGTTGTGCCTCGTTCCGACGAGAATCCTGCTCGCGCAGTGGCTGCGCCACTTCAGCCGCACCTATACAGGTCCCGTCGGCTGCTACGGCGATGGCACCTACCAGCTCGCCGCGCTGACCGTCGCCACCTTCGAGAGTGCCTACCGGCACATGGACCGGCTCGGCAACCGCTTCGATCTCCTCGTGGTCGATGAGGCGCACCACTTTGGCTGTCTACGACAGCAAGCCCGAGGAGCGCTTCGCGCAGGACTTCCGCCGGGTCGCACCCGACTGGGACCTCATCCGCGAGCCGGAGGCGGTGCAGGCCGGCGACACTCTGATCTTCCCGGACTTCGCGCTACGGCATCGCGGCGATGGACGGCGCTGGCTCGTCGAGATCGTCGGTTTCTGGACGCGCGAGTACGTGGAGCGCAAGCTTGCGCTTCTCCGAGCCACCGGGCGCCGCGACCTCGTTCTATGCGTCGATGCGAGCCGGAACTGTGCGGACGGGACCCTCCCAAGTTCGTCACACGTGATCCTGTTCCGGCGCCGACTCGACGCGCGGGCTGTGCTGCACCTCATCGAGCACGAATCCACAGGTTCCAAGCCAGAGAACTGTGGCGGGGGCGTTCCTCGCCGGATGGGCTGAGGAGCTGTTCGTTCACCGGTGGCGGGCGTCAAACCTATTCTCGCCGCCGTTGTTGCGCCGTGGGTGGCAGAGGTCGATGCCGTTCGGCTGAGTTGGCACACAAGCGGCACACAAAGTCGCGTGCAGGGCCACGCAAGAGGGGGACGGGCCGGGCCGAAGGAGCACGGGGCAAACGGTGTCCAGGTTCCTGCTCAACGATACGGCTGGGGCACGGCCGCGACCCGGCGTGAGGGTCCTCAACAGATGGTGCAGCGAAGCAGTCCGCAGAGAGCTCATTCTCGGCCGCCATCGGAAGGGGCTGCCTCGGGAAGCGTCAATGCCCTCCGGTTTCTGGGGTGCCCGCGCGCGGCCGCGCTCCGGGAGAGGCAGGCTTGAGCCTCGTCCCGCCGGCCCGAATAATGAGGCACGATGGCCGGTCGGCTGCTTCTCTGCCCGCCGCGTTTCTACCGCGTCGCGTACGTCATCAACCCGTGGATGGAGGGGAACGTCGGCCGGACGGACGACGCCGAGGCGACCCGGCAGTGGCTGACACTGCGCACCGCGCTCGCCGATCGCGCCGAGCTCGAGGCCGTCGACCCAGCGCCCGGGCTCCCGGACATGCCGTTCACTGCCAACGCCGGGCTCGTGCTGGACGACGTCTTCGTCCCCGCGCGCTTCCGCGTCCCGCAGCGGCGGCCGGAGACGCG
The DNA here is from genome assembly GCA_964562865.1 of uncultured Binatia bacterium (SeqCode). GTDB lineage: Bacteria > Desulfobacterota > Binatia > DP-6 > DP-6 > CAZLYE01. Next base: position 4,273 of record CAZLYE010000313.1, read on the forward strand.
GCACTTCGTGGAGTGGTTCCGCCAGCGCGGGCTCCGCGTCGTCGAGCTGCCGGGGCACGGCTCGTTCGAGGGCGAGGGGGACGCGCTGCTGCAGCCGGGCGAACGGCTCGTGTGGGGCGGGTACGGCGTCCGCACGTCCCTCGACGCGCACCGCCATCTCACCGAGCTCCTCGGCGTCGAGGTCGTGCCGCTCCGGCTCGTCGACGAGCGCTTCTACCACCTCGACACGTGCTTCTGCCCGCTTCCCGGCGGTCGGGTCTTCTACTACCCCGAGGCCTTCGACACGGAATCGCTCGAGCGGATCGCGGCGCGCGTGCCGCCCGAGCGGCGGTTCGAGGTCGGTGCGGAAGACGCCCTCCGCTTCGCCTGCAATGCCATCGTGCTCGACGGCACGGTGATCAGCAACTTCGCGAGCGACGCGCTCGCCGAGCGCCTCCGGACGTGGAGCCACGACGTGATCGTCTGCCCGCTCGGCCAGTTCATCCTCGCGGGCGGAGCCGCGAAGTGCCTCGTCCTCCACCTCGATCATCCCAGCCCGCCGAGCCGCGCGCGGCCCGTCTCCGAGATCCGCGAGCGTACCGTCGAGGCGCAGGGCGACCTCCTCGACACGGGACTCATGAACGCACTGCTCGACCGGATCACGGAGGGCGGCGGCGACTTCGAGATCGAGGCGTTCCGTCCCGGGCTCCGCCACGACCAGGCCTCGCTCGCGCGCGTGCGGGTCATCGCGCCCTCGCTGCGGCGGCTCGAGTCGATCCTCGCCGACATGATCGAGGCGGGCGCGCGCGTCGCCGACGAGGAGCGGGACGCGCGGCTCGAGACCGTCGTGCAGGACGGAGTCGCGCCCGCGGAGTTCTACAGCACGACGATCTTCCCGACCGACGTCCGCGTCCGCGGGCGCTGGGTGCGCGCCGCACGCCAGCGGATGGATGCCGTGATCGTCGTCGAGCGCCACACGGCTGAACCGGCGGTCGCGTGCCGTCTCATCCGCGACCTCCGCCGCGACGAGCTGGTCGTCTGCGGTGTCGACGGTGTCCGCATCGAGGGTATCCACGCGCCGCACGCGACCGAGCCCTTCGGGTTCATGACGGCCGACGCCTCGAGCGAGCGGCGTGTCGAGCTCACCGTCGAGCGCATCGCGTGGGAGCTGCGCCGGGTCCGCGAGCGGGCCGGAAGGGTCGTCGTTGTCGCGAGCCCGGTCGTCATCCACACCGGCGCGGGCCCGCACCTCGCCCGGCTCATCGCGTGCGGCCACGTCCAGGCGCTCCTCGGAGGCAACGGCCTCGCAGCACACGACATCGAGCAGGCGCTCTACGGCACGTCACTCGGCGTCGATCTGAAGCGGGGGCGCAACGTGGAGGGTGGGCACCGGAACCACCTGGTGGCGATCAACCTCGTACGGGAATATGGCGGGATCGCACAGGCGGTCGCGGCCGGTGCGGTGCGGAGTGGCGTCATGTACGAGTGCGTGCGGCACGGGGTGCCTTTTGCGCTCGCCGGCTCGATCCGCGACGATGGCCCGCTGCCCGACACGATCGTCGACCTGATCGCGGCGCAGGCCGCGTACGCGCGTCTCATCGAGGGCGCCGACATGATCCTCATGCTCGCCTCGATGCTCCACTCGATCGGCGTCGGGAACATGACGCCGGCGGGCGTGCGGCTCATCTGCGTGGACATCAGCCCCGCCGTCGTGACGAAGCTCGCGGACCGGGGCTCGGTCGAGTCGACGGGCGTCGTCACCGACGTCGGGCTCTTTCTGAACCTGCTCGCCGCCGCGCTCGAGGCGTGAGGAACGTGGCGACCCGGCGCGACCTTCCCGCGATCGCCCCCGTGGAGGAACGGCTCGAGGAGGCCGTCCAGGCACTCGCGCGCGAGATCGCCGCCGCGGGAGCGTCCGAGCGCGCGAACCTTTTTCACCTCGGGCGGTGGAGCGAGCGCGTGCTCGACTGGGCCTTGTCCCATCCCGCGTTCAAGACCGAGCTCTTCCGCTTCGTCGACGTCTTCCCGGCCTGCCGCGACGACGCCGACGTGCTCCGCCATCTCCGCGAGTACTTCACCGGCGTGGAGCTGCCGCGCGCGCTCGGTCTCGGTCTCGAGGTGGCGGAGCGCGTCCCGTTCGGCGCGCACCTCTCGACGGCCGCCGCGCGCCGGAACATCCTCCGCATGGCGCGCCAGTTGATCGCCGGCGCGACGCCCGCCGAGGCCCTCGCCCGTCTCGAACACCTCTGGCACGCCGGCGAGGCAGCGACCGTCGACCTGCTCGGCGAGAAGACCGTCACCGACGCGGAGGCCCGACGCTACGCGGCGCGCGTCGCGGAGATGCTGGACGCGCTGGTCGCCGGGGCGCAGGGCTGGGCCGCCGCACCGCGGCTCGAACACGATCCGTGGGGTCCGGTGCCGCGCATCAACCTCTCGGTCAAGCCGACCGCACTCTCGCCCCGCTTCACGCCGACGACGGCCGAGGACGGGATCGCCGAGGCGCGGGCACGTCTCCTCCCCATCCTCCGCCGCGCGCGGGATGCCGGCGCGACGATCCATCTCGACATGGAGCACGACGACGTGAAGGACGCGACGCTCGGGCTCCTCCAGACGCTCGGGCCGGAGTTCCCGGATGGTCCGCAGCTCGGCTGCGTGATCCAGGCGTACCGGAAGGACGCCTTCCGGGACCTCGGTGACGTCGTCGCGTGGTCGGAGCGCACGCTCGAGACGCCGCTCGCCGTCCGGCTCGTCAAGGGCGCGTACTGGGACGCGGAGACGGTCGTCGCGAGCGCCGAGGGCTGGCCCGTCCCGGTGTTCGAGGCCAAGGCCGAGACCGACGTCAGCTACGAGCGCTGCGTCCGCCATCTGATCGAGCACGCGGGCGCGGTGCGGCCGGCCTTCGGAAGCCACAACCTGCGGAGCATCGCGTACGCGATCGCGTACGCGCGCGCGCGCGGCCTCCCGTCGGAGGCGGTGGAGCACCAGCTCCTCTACGGCATGGCGGAGCCGGTCCATGCGGCCCTCGTCCGCCTCGGGTTCCGCGTCCGCGTGTACGCGCCGGTCGGCGACCTGGTCGCGGGCATGGCGTATCTCGTCCGGCGGCTCCTCGAGAACACGTCGAACGAATCCTTCATCCGCCACCGCTTCGCCGAGGGAGTGGCGCTCGACGCGTTGATCGCGCCCCCGGATGTAGCGCGG
>CAZLYE010000314.1:0-5146 GCA_964562865.1 uncultured Binatia bacterium (SeqCode)
ACGCCCGACCGCTGGGACGTCGTCGTCGCGGACCTCTTCATCCCGTGGCACGCGGGCGCGGGCAGCCTCTACGCGCGCGAGATGTTCGACGCCGTCGCCCGGCGGCTCGCGCCGGGCGGCCTCTTCTGCCAGTGGCTGCCCCTCTACCAGATCACGCGCGAGGAGTTCGACGCGGTCGCGCGCACGTTCCTCGCCGTCTTCCCCGAGGTGAGCCTCTGGCGGAACGACTTCTACCCCGACCGGCCGGTGCTGGGCCTCGTCGGCGCGCTCGCCCCGCTGTCCATCGATCTCGAGCGGATCGGGAAGCGGCACGCCGCACTCCCCGACTGGAGCCGGGACCCGCTCCTCGCCACCCCGCAGGGCCTCGCGATGCTCTACCTCGGCGACCTGACGGTGGCGCCCGACGTCGTCCCGAGTGGGCCGCTCAACACCGACGACCGGCCGCTGATCGAGTTCCTCGCCCCGCGCCTCACGCGCATGAGCGCCGCCGGCGACAAGGACTGGTTCACCGGCGAGGCGCTCGCGACCTTCACGGACGCGCTCGCCGACCGTCCCGAAGCGGCGTGGCTCCTCCCCGCGACCGACGCGGTCGCCGACGCCCGGCGCGCCGGGGGCGCGCTCTTCCGCTACGCGCTGGCGGCGCGCCGCGGCGACGCGGCCGGCGCCGCGCGCTTCGAGGCCGACGTGCGGCGGCTGGTGCCCGACGTGGTGGCGCTCGGGGAGCGCGACTCGTCCGTCGCGACGCTGGCCGACGCCCGCCGGACGCTCGGCAGCCTGCAGACGGAGCAGGCGCGCGTCGCCCGCGAGCTGGAGGCGATGGAGCGGCGTCTCGGCCAGCTGGCGGGCGACCGAGGAGGCGACCCGTGAGACATCTCTGGCTCCCGCTGCTGCTCCTGGTCGGTGCATGCCGCGGGCCGGCGCCAGCGCCTCCCCCCGACCTGGTGCGGACGGTCGCCGTCCTCGCCCCCGCCAACCGGACCGGGGACCCGCTCCTCGTCGCGGGCGCGTCGTTCCTCGAGAGGTATGCCCTCCGGAACGATCGCGTGACGGTGCCCGACGTGCTCGCCTCCGAGGCACGCGTCCAGCTCGCCCGCCGCGGCTTCACCGTCGTCTCCGCCGACGAGGTCGAGGCCGCGACCCACGGCCGTGCGCCCGGAAGCGCCGAGGCCGCGGCCGAGATCGCGTCGCGGGGGAAGCTCCCGGGCCTGGCGCTCTGGCTCGACGTCCGCCGGTGGGAGCCGGACGCCCCGACCCACCCGTCCTTCGTGCTGGTCGGGCTCACGGCGAGCCTCGTTGACCCCGCGACGGGGCGCGTCGTCTGGAGCGCGGAGCGGCCGACGGCGCCGGTCGCCACGCCGGGAGAGGTGGCGCTCGGCCCAGCCTACGTGACGGCCGCGCGGAAGGTCATCGAGGACGTCCTCGCCCCGCTCGGGCCCGTGCGGGCCCCGCCCTCGTAGCATGGCCCACCGCCGGAAGCCGCTCCGCGTCGCGCTCGCGCTCAACACGGCCGTGCTGGCCGTCGAGCTCGGGACCGGCGTGGGCACGAGCAGCCTCTCGCTCCTGATCGACAGGTCCACAACCTCTCCGACGAGCTCGGGATCGGGCTTCTCCTCCTCGCCTACACGCTGCCGGCCGGCCTCTCGGGCGCGCTCCTGCGCTCCGCCAACTTCTTCAACTCGATCGGGCTGCTCGCGATCAGCGGCTATCTGGCGTGGCGGAGCATCGAGCGCCTGGCGGCCCCCGTCCCCGTGCTCGGGCTCGGCCCGGTGCTCGCCGGGCTCGTGGGCGTGGTCGGCAACTGGGGCGTGGCGCGCGCGCTCCGCCGGGCCGCCCGCGAGGACGCCGCGATCCGGCTCGCCTACGTCCACAACCTGGGCGACGTCCTCATGTCGCTCGCGCCGGTCGCCGCCGGAACCCTGATCCTCCTCTCCGGGCGGCCGCTCTTCGATCCGCTCGTCGCGCTCGGCCTCGCGGCCGCCATCGCCGTCACCACCGTGCGGGAGCTCGCGAAGGGCGGCGAGGTGCTCCTCTGGCCGCCGACGCTCGTCTGCGGCCACGACGATACGGGCCCTACGGCGCCAGCGCGTTCCGCTCCTTCACCAGCTCCTCGATGAGGTAGTCGAGCACCGCGCCGTCGTTGCACGAGGCGTCGGGGCGCTGGCGGTGGAGCTTCACCACGGTGCGCGCATCGAACGTGCTCGACGGGTCGTGGAACTTGAGATGGAACGTGATGCGGCCACCCGGCGTCCGGAGGATCACGCGGTCGGTCACCGCCCCCTGACAGGACGGGGGCGTGCTGATCTGCGCGGCGGCGAGATCGGCGAAGAGGAGGACGAGGAGCATCACCCGGATGAGCGTCATGGCCCGTGTGGTAGCACACGGCGCCGGGCGCATCACGATCCGGTGTCGTTCTGCCAGGCGCGGACCGGCCCGTTCGTGCCGATGAGGTCGGTGTTCTCGTCGTGGCCGACGAGGTCGGGGCGGCCGTCGCCGTCGAGGTCGGCTGCTGCCGCCTCGTGCGTGCCGATCGTGTCGATCGTCGTCCGCTCCCAGGCCGCGGGGTCGGCCGCGTCGCCGAGGAGCCGGTAGACGTACATCTGCGGGCTCGGGTTCACGCCGAAGCCGAAGCCGCCGATGTTCGTCTCGCCCACCATGATCTGCGGCCGGTTCGAGCCGTCGAAGGACGCCACCACCTGGCTGTGGACGCCGAAGAGCGGCGTCGTGTCGACGGGCACCGCGGTCCACGGCTGGGTCCGCGGGTCGGCGGGCGCGAGGAACGCGAACGCGTGGCCGGCGGGCGTCTCGGCGTAGAGTGTGGCGAAGACGTCCGGCCGGCCGTCGCCGTCGAGATCGAGGACGCTCACCTTGGCGTAGTCCGTGAAGTAGTCGTACCCGTCGACGTGGAAGTCGCTGAAGGGGTAGCGCGTCCAGGTGTCCGGCCCGCCGTTCCGGAACCACGACCGTCCGGCGACGATGTCGGGCCGGCCGTCGCCGTCGATGTCGGCGATCGTGGCGCCCATCGCGTTCTCCGATCCGTCGACCACGTGGAGCGTCCACGTCGCGGTCGGGTCCGCGGGCGCCGCGAGCCAGACCACGCGCTGTTGGATCTGGTCGACGCACGCGGCGTCGGCGCGGCCGTCGCCGTCGAGGTCGCCGAACACGAGGTCGTGGCAGTACGCGTCGGGGGAGAGAACGTGCTCCTCCCAGCCGGTCGGCGTGTTCCGGTACCAGCGCGTCTCGTACCCGGCGCTCGCGCCGGTCACGACGTCCATCCGCCCGTCGCCGTCGATGTCGCGCACGACCGTCATGGCGCCGGCCCCGTACTGTCCAGTCGCGATCTGCTGCAGCGACCAACCCGGGTTACGATACCAGATGAGGCGCTCGTCGCCGCCGACCACGACGTCGGGCCGGCCGTCGCCGTCGATGTCGCCGGCGGCGACCGATTCCGTCACCTGCCCGCCGCCCTCGGAGTCGATGGTGAGACGTGTGAAGCGAAGGGGCGGTGGTGGGGTGCTCGGGCTCGGCGTGGGATCGGGCGTCGGCTGCGGTGTCGTGGGCGGACGCCCGGGGTCCGCGGCCGGGGGCTTCCCGCCGTGCGGAGGTGTCCCGCCGTCCGAAGACGCCCCGGACGCGCAGCGCAGCCGCGTCCGGATCCGCGCCCGCGATCCCGCGCCCGTGTGCGCCCGCACGACGAGCCGGGCGCGCGGCACCTCGACGGTCACGGGGTCTGCACAGCCCGTGCTCCACGGCGGCGTGAACGCGGCGCCCCCCTCGGCCGTGCGGCCGCCGGGAAGCGCCCGCAACGCAGCCACGATGCGCTTTGCGACTCTCCGTGAGCCTCCGACGCGGAGACGCGCCACCCCGCCCTGTGTCGCCGCGTCCGCGCAGACCCGGACGGTGAAACGGCAGCCCGAGCGCTGGACGTCCACGCGGACGGCCGGCGCGTGTGCGCTCCCCGCAGGCGGATGCCACACCGCGAGTGCGACGATCGCGACCGCCGCGAGCCTGCCGCGTTCCCTTCCCATCGCGCGCCCCTGCGGGCTGGGGGCGGGCTTGTACAGAATGCGGCGGGAGGGGCGAAGGAAAAAGAGTTGACGCGCCCGCGGTCCGCTCCGCCGTCTCGAGGCGGAGGCGTCTCAGCCCTGGACTCGCGGTGTGATGGACGCGAAGAGCTCCCGCATCACCTCCCTCGCGGCCACCACGTCGGCCTGGCTGCCGAGGAGCTCGCCGTGGAGAGGCACCGGGCTGGTGGGACGAAGGACCTCCCACACGACCTTCCGGCTCGCGGCATCTACCAGCATGGCGTCGAGAGACGCGATGATCTCGTTCGTCCGCATCGTCGGATATGCGAACTCCCAGCGCCGTACACGGATGAAGAGCGCGGTCGCATCGAGCTTCCCCGCCGCCACGATCTCTCCTGCCGCCTCGGGGCTCGCCGGTGCACGCCCCGCGGTCGCTGCCGACACCACGCCAGGCTCGAGAACCTGAAACCCGAGACGGGCGAGTTCCTCGCGCGCCGCGGGGGCGAGGATCGCGCCGAGTCCCTCCACCGGAGCGCCGTAGGTAGCTGCCGACGCGCCCTGCGCGAGCGGCGCACCCGTCGCGTCACACGGAGGCAGAACCGCGATTCGGCGGACCGTGTTCGGCGGCGGCGCGAGTCGCGGCACACAGGCGGACGCCCCGAGGAGCACGCCCAGGGCGATCAGGGCGCTCGACCGACCTCTCGTCACGACCATGGCGATCCGTCTCGCTACAGGTTCGCCAACCAGACGGCGACATAGAGCACGGCTGCGCCGAGCAGCGTCATGATCGTGGTGAGGAACTTCGGGTGCGCGTGATGGCTCTCGGGAACGAGGTCGCTCGCACCGATGTAGAGAAAGAAGCCCGAGAGAAGGGCCAAGACGATGCTGAGCCCCTCTTCGGGCAGGCGGAACAGCAGGGTCGAGGCCGCCCCCACGCCCGGCGCGACGGCATCGACGATCAACCAACCAAGCGCGTGTTTCTTCTCTCCCCTGTTCTTCAGGATGAAGCCGACCGTGTTGATGCCGTCGGAGAAATCGTGCACCAAGACGGCAACTGCCACAATCCCCCCGATGGCTGGCGACACCTGGAAAGCGAGGCCGATGGCCACGCCGTCGAGAAAGCT
>CAZLYE010000315.1:0-7140 GCA_964562865.1 uncultured Binatia bacterium (SeqCode)
CGGCACGCGGCCGGTTGACCTCGCGTGCGATCAGGAACGTCACGAGGACGGTCGCCGTGCCGAGAAGCGCGTTACAGAGCTTTGCCGCGAGGAGGCTCGGCCCAAAGATGGTGTAGATGAGCGCGAGAAGAACCGGATACCCGGGCGGCCACGCGGCTGTCGGCGCACCATCGAATCCGACGAGGCCGCTTCCCGTCGTGAGGAGTCGAGCCACCGAGTCGTACCACGTCATGTCGACGCTCCAGACGCGCCGGGGGTCGACCTCGATGATCAGTATGGACGCGAGGCGAACCAGGAACGCGACGACGAGAATGACGGTCAATCCCACGTAGGACCTGCCGTACCGTGGACGAACGTCAGGCGCAGTGGGTCCGAGGAGCTGTGAGTCGTCCACGATGGAATCGTACTACGGCGCTTCGCGGCACTCCAAGGGATCGGCCCTCGCGGAACCTTCACGGCCTCGCTCACGCCGAGCAACACGCAGCAGGTCGCGGTCCAGCTCGAGGGCATCGCGTTCGTGATCGGGTTCGCCCCGCTGGCGACTGCCGTGATCCTCTTCGGTCTCCGGCTGCTGTTCGGGTCGCTACGGGTCGGCGAGGAGGCGGAGATGGAGGGGCTCGATCTGTCCGAGCACAGCGAGAGCGCGTACGGAGTGGCCGCCGGGGCCGTCGCGCTCGAAACGGCGCCCCACGGGGGACCGTTCGCCATGACCGCCGTCCCGGCCCGGGAGCAGGAGCGGCTCGCGTAGCCAGGGGGGAAGGGAACCGCTCTCCGCGGCCGGTGCAGCACGCGGCCGTGGAGAGCGGTCGCCCGGCGCGCTGGCGCCGCAGAGAAGGGATCGCGAGCGGCGCGACTCACAGGTGGTGGCTCAGGAAGCCTCGCCATCACCGAGCGAAGTCGTCCGCGAATGTCGCGGTGGATTGCGGCCCCTCGTCGCCAAGGCCCCCCGAACGCCACAGAAGAAATCACACGCGGGCTTTCGTCGTCGTGATTTGCTATCAGTGGGGCCGACGTGCACCGGTTCAGGCGATGGCTGATCGGCTCGGCGGTCGCAGCCATCGCGTTACTGGGCTTCTACGGCTGGCTCACCAAGGATGCGGACGACGCCTGCCTGCTCCGGTACGCCGCGACGATGTTTCGTGAGCCTCCCCCACTCATCGACGTCACGCCGCCCAACTGCCATCCCGTGGCTCGGGAGCTTCCAAAGCCGCTTCGGTGGCGATTTCCACTCTGGGCACAAGGTGCCCCGTACACCGTCACCCTCTGCGAGACGGAATGGTCACCTCAGGACGTCTGGGCCTCGTATATCCCGGGGGCGGCGCTTCGGAGTTGGGAGGCGAGAGGATGGACACCGATCTTCGTCGGCGAGCGCTTCGACGGATTCCGCTCAGGGCGACGGTTCATCCTCGTGGTCTGGGACGCGAGCGAGTCGGGCGGAACACTGGTGGCGACCGCGACGATGGTGCAGAGTCCGTGGTCGTATCTCCGGAACGCCCTCAACACGTGGTGCGACCTGGCCCACGGGTGACGACCGCCTTGCGCGGCCGTCCCGCCTGCCGACAGACGTCGTGCCCGACGCTTACCCCGCCCGCTGCGGGAACTGCGTCCTCAGCACGCCGTCGAACGCCCGGTCGGGCAGCCAGCGACGCAGCCCCATCATGAAGCGCGCCGCGAACGTGACCACGTATCGCGTCCGCGGCTCCTCCACCGTGATCGCCTTCTCGATCACGCGCGCGACCGCCTCCGGGCCCGCGGCGAGGCGGCCCATCGGCCCCTCGTACGCCTCCTTGATGCGCTGGGCGAGGACGCGGTTGAACTCCGCGTAGGGCGACCCCGCCGTCGCCACGCGCTCGACCGCCGCGATCGCGGTGTCGCCGAAGCGCGTCTTGATCGGGCCCGGCTCGATCACGACCACGCGGATGCCGAACGGACGCACCTCGAAGCGGAGCGCGTCGCTGAGCGCCTCCACGGCGTACTTGGTCGCGTGGTAGAAGGCGCCGCCGGGGAGCGTCAACCGGCCGCCCATCGAGCTCAAGTTGACGATCCGCCCCCAGCGCTGGCGCCGCATGCCGGGGAGCACGAGCTGCGTCAGGCGAACGAGGCCGAAGACGTTCGTCTCGAACTGGCGCCGGACCTCGGCCATCGGCGTCTCCTCGAAGGCGCCCTCCTGACCGTAGCCCGCGTTGTTGACGAGCACGCCGATCGCCCCGTCGGTGCGCTCGATCGTCTCGACCGCGGCGCGCATCGACGCCTCGTCGCACACGTCGAGCGCGAGCGTCTTGCACCCGCGCGTGGCGAGGTCGCGGATCGACTCCGGCCGGCGGGCCGTCGCCCACACCGTCCATCCGCGCGCGGCCAGGTGCTCCGCCGTCGAGCGGCCGATGCCCGTCGAGCAGCCCGTGATGAGGACGGTCTTCGAGTACGCCATGCTCACCTCCCGAGCGGGCGCGCCCGCTCCACGATGCGCCCGAAGTCGAGCCCTGCCGGGAGCGTCCCGAACGCGAGACCCCGATCGTCCGCGAGCCGCGAGGCGCAGAACGCCTCGGCAACGGCGGCGTCGCCGTACCGGACCAGCAACGACCCCTGGAACGCGACGGCGAGACGCTCGACGACGCGGCGGGCGCGGACCTCCATGTCGTCGAAGCGTGTGAGCTCGTCGCGCACCGCGCCGGCGAACGCATCGAGGCGCCGGTCGGCGCCGCGGGCCTGCCCGACCTCGTCGAACAGCGCGTCCACCACCTCGGGCCCGTGCGCCATCGCGCGCAGCACGTCGAGGCAGATCACGTTCCCCGAGCCCTCCCAGATGGAGTTCAGCGGGATCTCGCGATAGAGCCGCGGCATCATCGACTCCTCGACGTAGCCGTTTCCGCCGAGGCACTCGAGCGCCTCGGCGACGAGCATCGGCCCGCGCTTGCAGACCCAGTACTTCGTCACGGCGGTGGCGATGCGCGCGAAGTGCCGCTGCCCCTCGTCCGTCGGACCCTCGTCGTAGGCGCGGGCGAGACGCAGCATGACGGCCGTCGCGGCCTCCGACTCGACGCAGAGGTCGGCGAGGACGTTCCGCATGAGCGGCTGCTCGATGAGGCGCTTCCCGAACGCGAACCGGTGGGCGGCGTGATGCGTCGCCTGGGAGACCGCCTGCCGCATGGCGGCGGCCGATCCGATGATGCAGTCGAGGCGGGTGTGGTTCACCATCTCGATGATGGTCGCGACGCCGCGTCCCTCCTCGCCGACCATCCGCGCCCACGCGCCGGCGAACTCCACCTCGGACGAGGCGTTCGAGCGGTTCCCGAGCTTGTCCTTCAGGCGCTGGATGTGGAACGCGTTCCGCTTCCCGTCGGGCCGCCAGCGCGGGAGGAGGAAGCACGAGAGGCCCTTCTCCGCCTGCGCGAGGACGAGGAACGCGTCGCACATCGGCGCGGAGCAGAACCACTTGTGCCCCGTGATCTCGTACCCGGCGCCCGCACCCCGTCCGGAGACGGCCCGCGCGCGCGTCGTGTTGGCGCGGACGTCCGAGCCGCCCTGCTTCTCGGTCATCGCCATCCCGCAGAGCGCGCCCGTCTTTCCCGCCGCCGGGATCATCCGCGGGTCGTATGCGGTCGACGTGAAACGGGGCTCCCACTCCGCGGCGACGTCCGGCTGCACGCGGAGCGCGGGCACCGACGAGTACGTCATCGAGATGGGGCAGCCGTGCCCCGCCTCCGTCTGCGCGAGGACGAAGAAGAGCGCCGCCCGCGCGACGTGGGCGCCCGGCCGCGGGTTGCGCCACGGGAGCGCGTGCAGCTCGTGCGTCACCGCGAGCCGCAGGAGCTCGTGCCACGCGGGATGAAACTCCACCTCGTCGATGCGGTTCCCGAAGCGGTCGTGCGTGCGGAGGACGGGCGGGTTCACGTTCGCCTGCACGCCCCAGCGGAGCGGCTCTCCGCCCGCGAGCGCCCCGAGCGTCCGGAGACGCGGCGCCGCCCAGCCCGCCCCCTCGCGTCCGAGCCCCTCGACGAGCGCGCGATCCTCCGCGAAGAGGTCGTAGCCCTCGAGCGGGGGGACCTGGTTCAGCACCTCGTGGGTCGGCTCCATCGCGGCTCCTCCGGGAGCGGCATACGCTGGCCGGCGGCCCCGCGGCAACCCTCGCTGCCGTCCAGTAGAGGCCCGCTGTCCCGATTTCGACCGGGGACCGTCCCAATTGGTTGCTCCCAAGCTGCGAGGTTCGCACGCGGAACCTTCGCAGGCTTCGACGCCGCGTCACGATGTGGCGTGCTCGGGCCGGTTCCGCTATGGACATGAACCAGGCGTTCGGACACACGCGCGATGATGGACCAAAGTGCGAGACGCGCTTTCGTCGAGAATCACCGGACCTGCATCCTCGGGTTCCAGCGCAAGCAGGGGCCACCTTCGATGTCCGTCGTCTACTACGTGATGGACGGCGATGATCTGCTCATCTCGACGATGGCCGCGCGCGCCAAGGCGAGGGCCATCGCACGGACGCGGGAAGCGAGCGTGTGCGTGCTCGACGAAAAATGGCCGCTCACGTACCTGCAGGTCTACGGGCCGGCGGCGGTGGAAGACGACTTCCAGACGACGGTCGACGTCATGGTGAAGGTGGCCGCGATCATGTCGGGCCAGCCGCTTCCGGAGGCGGCCAGGCCGATCGTCGAGGCGAAGGCCCGCGAGGAGCGTCGGGTGGTGATCCGCCTCATGCCGGAGTGGACGGTGTACACACCGCCGGTGCATCTCTACGCTGGGGACGACGGTTCGAAGATGCAGCACGGCCTCGCCGAACGGCTGCCGTGGCGCCGGTGACGCGCATCTAGTCGCTACGGCGCGCGACCACGACGGGGCCGTCATCGCGGGCCAGTCTCCCGCTTCAGCAACTGTCCCAATTCCCGGCCCCGTCGGTCCCAATTCGGACAGTACCCAACCCTCGCTGCCGTCGACGCCCTATCCTTGACGCCGTCCCCGCGCCCCGTGCTAGTCACGCGCGATCACGAGGAGGGACCCATGCCGACTGGCCTCGCCGATCCCGTCGTCCGGCTCTTCGCCGTCGTCTACCTGCTGCTCGTGGTGAAGATCGCGGCGGTCGGCGGCTACACGAGCGTGCTGCGCCTCTCGCGCAAGGTCTTCGCGACGCCGGAGGACTACAAGCTCCAGGGCCTCGCTCCGCGGCAGCAGACGGACCCGGACATCGAGCGCGTCCGGCGCGCGCACCAGAACGATCTCGAGAACATCCTGCCGTTCTTCGTCGTCGGCCTCGTCTTCCTGATGACGCACCCGTCGCTCCTCGCCGCGCAGATATACGGCATCGGCTACCTCGTCGCCCGGACGCTCCACAGCGTCTTCTACATCCGGAGCATGCAGCCGTACCGGACGATCGCGTTCACCGTCGGCTCGATACTGACGCTCGCGATGCTGGTGCAGAGCCTGGTCGCCGTCCTCCGCGCCTGACGACGCCGCGGCGGGGCTCCCGACGCCGGTGGCGGGGGTGGTGGCGGCGGGTGTGCCGTCGCGGCTCCCGCTCCTCGGCCGAGTGGCGCACCGTCTCGACCGCGCACGGCGTGCGGCCTGCGTCGAAGGTCCGCCGCGACGGCACACCCGCCGCCACCACCCCCGGCGAGCGTCGTGCGGAACTCGCCTACGCCTGTCCCGCGCGGAACTTCTCGAGCCACTGCCGCTGCGCCTCGGGGTCGATGTGCCCCGGCACCTCGACGCCGCGGCGCACGGCGGGCCGCGCGGCGATCGCGTCGATCCAGCGGCGGAGGTTCGGCATGTCGTCGACGGACACGCCGGCCCAGTCGTGGATCCGGACCCACGGCCACGTCGCGATGTCCGCGATCGAGTAGTCGCGGGCGAGGAACTCGTGGTCGCGGAGGCGCCGGTCGAGCACGCCGTAGAGCCGCGCCGTCTCGCCCTGGTAGCGCTGGATCGCGTACTCGATCCGCTCGGGCGCGTAGCGGAAGAAGACGTTCGCCTGCCCCTGCATCGGACCGACGCCCGCCATCTGGAACATGAGCCACTGGAGGACCGTCGAGCGCCCCTTCCGGTCCGTCGGGAGGAGGCGTCCGCTCTTCTCGGCGAGGTAGATGAGGATCGCTCCCGACTCGAAGACGGCGAAGTCGCCCTCGTCGTGGTCGACGATGGTCGGGATGCGCCCGTTCGGGTTGAGCCGGACGTACCACTCCTCCTTCTGCTCGCCCTCCTGCAGCCGGATCGGCCGCACGGTGTACGGCATCGCGAGCTCCTCGAGCATGATCGAGACCTTCCAGCCGTTCGGCGTCGGGGCCGTGTAGAGGTCGATCATCGGCTGGCCGCCTCGACGTTCTGCACGAAGGTCCGGATGCGCGCGGCGTTGGTACCCATGTCTCCCTTCCCGACGCGCGACTTGGACCGCATGTCGACCCGGCACGCGCCGTCAGCGTCGGGACGGACGCGGATGGCGATGTCGTCGTGGAAGCCGAAGAGCGCGGTCGTGGCGATCGCCTCGAGCGTGCCCGCGTCGACGTCCGTCGTGGTGATCTGCCAGCCCATGCCCCGGCCGACGGTCTCGGCGCGGGCGAGCGCTTCCTTCGTAGCGAGCTTCAGGTGCGCGGGGCGGAGGTCCGTGCAGCAGCCCTGCTGGATCGGCTCGAAGGCACGTGGGTACGCCATGTCGCGGCCCTGGTTCGCCGGCAGGGTCCCGGCGTTGTGGAACGCGGGCGGGTCGGCGAGGTCGGTCGTGAAGTCGTTGATCATCGGCCCGCCGTGGCCACGCGCCGCGAGAACCACGAACGCGAGGCCGGCGAAGATCGCGACCGCGCCGCCCGGCCGGATGCCGCGGCCGCGGAGCGCCTGCACGACGCTCAGGAGCGCGACGATCAGCGCGAGGATCCCGCCTGCGCCGAACAGGAGGAAGCCCGGGAAGCCCGGCACGACCCGCAGCCACGCGAGCGCCGGCCCGACGACGAACAGCACACCGGCCAGGAGACCGAGGGTCCCGAGCATCTTGCCGCCCGCTCTGCTGCCTGCCATGAGGCCTCCTTCCGTCAGTGGATCCGCTTGTCGCGTCCCGACCATTCCTGCTCGCGGAGCACGAACTTCTGGACCTTCCCGGTCGACGTCTTCGGCAGTGCCCCGAACGCGACCGCCTTCGGGCACTTGAAGCGCGCGAGG
>CAZLYE010000316.1:0-4036 GCA_964562865.1 uncultured Binatia bacterium (SeqCode)
CGCCAGGTCCCGGACTGCGAGGTCGCGGTGGTCGCGGCCGGCGGCGGACCGATCGCCGGCTGCCTCCTCCTGACGCGCTAGGCGAGACGCCCCGCCGCCGCGTAGACGGCCTCGATCACGCGCATGTTCGCGATCGAGTCCACTGGCCCGGTCGGGATCGGCGCACCGTCCCGCACCGCGGCGACGAAAGCGCGGAGCTGGCAGTCGTACGTCCCGGCGCCGGCGACCTGCTCCGTCCGCCGGCCCGCCGGCGACACGACGCGCAGCCGGTGGAAGAACTGCGGCATGATCGGGTTCAGGATGCCCACCCGACCCTCGCTCCCGTCGACGCGTGCGCTGGCACGAACGAGCCAGGCCGAGAGGAGCGAGCACGTGAGCCGCGCGGTCTGCCCGTCGGGGAAGCGGAAGCGCGCCGACATGTACCGGTCGACGCCGCCGCGCGTCCACTCGCCGTGTGCCTCCACCACCTCCGGCTCCGCGCCCGCCAGGTGGCGAATCATGTGAATCGTGTAGCAGCCGACGTCCATCAGCGCGCCGCCGGCGAGGTCGCGCCGGTAGCGGATGTCGCCCGGGCGCACGAGCGGGATGCAGAGATGCGCCTCGATGTGTTCCACGCGGCCGATCTCCCCCGCGTCGAGGATCGCGCGCACGCGCGCGAAGAGCGGGTGATAGCGCCAGTGAAAGGCCTCCATCAGCACGCGGTCGGCGCGCGCGGCCGCGTCCGCCATCTGCTGCGCCTCGGCGACGGTCGCGGAGAACGGCTTCTCGCAGAGGACGTGCTTCCCCGCCTCGCAGGCGCGCACCGTCCAGCGCGCGTGGAGCGAGTTCGGGAGCGGGACGTAGACGGCGTCGATCTCCGGATCGGCGAGGAGCTCCTCGTACGAGGCGTGGACGCGCGGGATCCCGTGCCGCGCGGCGAAGCGGCGGGCGCGCTCGACGTCGCGAGCCGCGACGGCGAGCACCGTGGCCTCCGGGACGCGTCGGGCCGGCGCGAGGAGCGCCATCGGCGCGATGCGGGCAGCGCCGAGGATGCCGATACGGAGCGGCGCGGGCGCCATGTCAGGCGAGCCCCAGCAGCCGGGCCGGGTTCCGTCGGGCCATGAGGTCGATCGCCTGCGGGGCGACGCCGGCGCGGAGCATCTCGTCGATGAAGAGCCGCATCCCGTCGGCGGGATGCGGGCTCCGATCCTGTCCGAAGTCGGTCGACATGATGGCACGCTCGGGGCCGACGGCCATCATCGCGCGCGCGAACGTGTCGGGGGCGGACGTCGCCGCGAAGCCGCCCGGGATGCACGTGAGGTACGTGAACTCGATCACGGCACCACGATCGGCCAGCGCGACCACGTCGGCGAGCTCGTGGTCCGGGCCGACGAGCGTCTCGAGGGCGTGGGTCATGACCACCTTGACGCCGAGCGCGTGCGCCGCGTCGACCATCGCGATCTGCTCGGGCAGGTCGATGTGGCCGGTCGCGACCACCGCGTCGTACTCCCGTGCGAGGCGGATGATCTCCTCCGCCGCGGGCACGAGCCGCTCGCGCGGGCCGATCACCGGAATGCCGGGCCCCGGGAGCCGGAGCTTCCGGCGGTCGACGACGGACGAGAAGGTCGGCATCCAGACGACCTTCGCCCCCGTGCGGAGCGCCACCTCGACCGCGGCGGGGTTGAGCCCGCCCACCTCGGCATCGCAGCAGATGCCCCCGAAGACGCGGAGCCGCGCCACGGTCTTCTGCATGAGGATCGCGATCGGCCCCGTGGGATAAGCGTGGCTCTTCAGTACGACGCCTGCCATCCCGAGCGCCTCGGCCTCCGCGACCGCCTCCGCGGCGTCGACGCTCCGGGCCCGGTGCGGGTCCGGGCCGTGGTGGCAGTGCATGTCGATCGCCCCGACCACCAGCTCGCGTGCGTCCGTCGCCACGCGTCCGGCTAGCGGCCGACGCGGGCCCTGTCAAGCGCCTGCGTCACAGCGCCGGGTTCCCGGAGCCCGAGCCCCGTCCCGCGGGCCCGGCGCCACCGGGTGACACAGGAGAGCGCACGGCGTCTCCGGTGTGATGCAGCATGCTAGCATTCCACCTCGCACACGAGGCGCGCGGGGCTCGCCGCGCGAACCGTGCAGACGAAACTTGCACGGCTGCGCATCGTGCATCGGCGCGACGGCAGCCGTGCGAATTTTTCGTGATCCTCTCGCGTGTCCCCCGCGACCCTGGTAGGGCACGTCGCTTGCTCGGAGCCCGCCCGTGTCGAAGGGAGCCCAGATGCGATTCGTCCTCGTGAGTGCTTTCGCCGTCTCCACCCTCCTCGCCGTGCCCACGCCCGGACGCGCGGGCCAGCGCGACGACGGGGCGGGGTTCGACGAGACGCGGCGGCACGCCCACGAGCTGTGCTGCCCGGCCCGAAACCACGGCCAGTACGCGAGCTGCGCCGCACACGTCTGCAACGACGCGATCAAGCGCCACGTCCTCAACGCGTCGAGCAAGGTGAAGATCCTGAAGGATCGCTGCGACAACTTCCCCACCACGACCACGATCAAGCAGACCACGACCACGACGACCACCACCAAGCCCTCGACGACCAGCACGACGACCCTCAAGACCACGACCACGACGCACAAGGCCACGACCACGACCAGCACGACCCAGCCGACGACGACGTCGACCACCCTGCCCCCGCCCACAACGACGAGCACCACCGAGCCGCCGCCCACCACGACGACGTCGACGACGGAGCCCACCACCTCCTCCACCGCCTCGACGACCACCTCGACGTCGACGACCATCACGCAGGCGACCACCACCTCGACGACCACGACGACCACGAAGGCCAAGGAGACCACGACCTCCACGACCGAGGCGCACGGGTCGACCACCACGACCACCACGCAGCCGGGCCCGCACGAGATCTGCGGCAACTGCATCGACGACGACGGCAACGGCCTCACCGACTTCGAGGACCCGGCGTGCTGCTCGGAGTCCCAGAGCTTCACGATGGTGGTGAAGCACGGACGCCTCCGGCCCGCCGGGAACCTGAGCCGCCTGCGCCTGAAGACGCTCCTCGCGCGGTCCGGCCTGTCCCAGGTGAACCCGATGCACGACGACGTCTTCCTGCAGATCCGTCCGGCCGGGGGCGAGGAGCTCCTGTGCGCCCACATGCCGGCGAAGAAGTTCATGCACATGCACGGCGCGTTCAAGTTCTGGGACAAGAAGCACCTCGTGACGAGCGCCAAGGGCATCAACGACCTCACCGTCAAGGTGCGACGGGACGGCAGCGTCCATCTCCGCACGCTCGGCCGGCACGTCCAGATGCCCATGCCGGAGCACGGCCTGCTCCAGGTGACGGTCGGCTTCCTCGATCCGTCGGGCGACGGGGGGAACCGCTGCTCGACGACGGTCGAGTCGTTCCGGACCGGACACAAGGGCGCGCTCATCACGCCCTAGCCGGACGCGTCCGGTCGCTGGCGTACCGCGCTGCCCCGCGCTAAGGAGCACGGGGCATGAGGCGGACGTCGTGGGTCGCGCTCGGCGTGCTCGGCGCGATCGGGGGGTTCGTCGTCTACTCGAGCTTCTCCGTCGGCGGCGTGCGGTGCGAGGTCTGCGTCGACTTCAGCGGTGCACAGGCCTGCCGCACGGTGGACGGCTCGACCGAGCAGGACGCGCTCGCGGCCGCACGGACGAACGCCTGCGCGCAGGTCACCTCGGGGGTGACCAACATGCTTGCGTGTGAGCGCATGGTGTCGCGCTCGCAGTGCGCGCCCCGGTAGCGGCTCCGCGACGCGTTCGCCTCGCGACGGGGCCCCGCGGGGCCGCTACTCGCCCGGGACGGGCAGGTCCGTGATCCGATGGAGCTCGAGCGCGGCGCGCCAGCTCCGGTCGGGGAAGTGGAAGGTCCCGTCAAGGGTGAAGACGGCGGGCTCGTCGCGTCCGTCGCCGTTCCAGTCGCCGGCGAGCGGCATCCCGCCGTGCACGGGAATGCGGACCTCCCATACGTCGTCCCACGGCGGCGCCGTCCGGTTGGTCAGGGTGAAGACGCCGTCGCGGTAGACG
>CAZLYE010000317.1:0-9942 GCA_964562865.1 uncultured Binatia bacterium (SeqCode)
TCGTGAACAGCGTCATCTCGCTCTACTACTACGCGCGGGTCGTCAAGGCGATGTTCCTCGACCGGCCGCGGGCGGAGGATCCCGTCCTCGCGTTCCGGCCGCTCGGCGACCTCGGCGCGGTCGCGATCCTCAGCGCGGCGAACCTGCTCCTGATCCTGCGGTTCGACTGGCTGCTCGCGGCGGTCGAGCGCGCGGGGCGGGTGTTCGCGGGGTGAGAGCGCGGCGCGGCGCCGGCGGGGGCGCCGCCGGCGCTCCTGCTCCTCGCCCGACGGCCGTCGCGGTCCGGAACGGCCGGGCGTGCGGGCTCGTCGAAGGTCGCCGCGGCGGGGACCCCGGCCCCGCCTCCCAACGTCGCCGGAGGGGGGACGGTGTCGGCGGCGGGGGGGCGCGGCGCGGGCGCGCGGCGCTCGGCCACGCGTGCTCGGATCTCGCGCCAGGCCTTCGTCTCCCAGGTGGGGGCGCTCGGGTCGTCGCCGGGCACCGCGAGCTCGGCCCAGCGGGAGATCTCGCTTCCGCGGTGGTCGGTGCCTTTGGCGCCGGTCACGTGGAAGTCGACGTTGCGGACGCGCTCGAAGTCGCAGGCGCCGCAGTACGTGCAGCGCTCGATCGAGCAGTCTGGGGTGAGGATGCCGCGGACGGCGCGTGCGAGGTCCTGGAGGAGGAACTTCCGACTGACGCCCGCGTCGAGGTGGTCCCAGGGAAGCGCCTCGTCGAGCGGACGGCGGCGGAGGTAGAAGGCGGCGTCGAGGCCGTGGGCGGCGAGGGCCTCGGTCCAGAGGTCCATGCGGCAGTGCTCCGACCAGCCGTCGAAGCGCGCCCCGAGGCGTTGCGCGGTCTCGAGGACGTCGGCCAGCCGGCGGTCGCCGCGCGCGAAGATCCCCTCCAGCCAGGAGAGCCGCGCGTCGTGCCAGCGGAACTCGATCCGCCGGCGACCGAGCTCGCGGCGGAGGAGCGCCTGGCGCGCGCGCGTCTCCTCCAGGTCGAGCTGGCCGGCCCACTGGAACGGCGTGTGCGGCTTCGGCGAGAAGGTGGAGACGCTCGCGGTGATCTTGAGCCGCCCGCGCGCCGCGGCGGCGACGCGCGCGGACAGCTCCGCGATGCCCACCACGTCCTCCTCGGTCTCGCTCGGGAGGCCGATCATGAAGTAGAGCTTCAGCGTCCGCCACCCGAGGTCGGCGAACTGCCGGGCGGCGTCGAGGAGCTCCTCCTCGCGGTACTCCTTCTGGATGACGTCACGGAGGCGCTGCGTCCCGGCCTCGGGCGCGAGTGTGAAGCCCGTCTTCCGCACACGCCGGATCTCGTCGAGGATGCGGGGCGACAGCGCGTCGACCCGCGTCGATGGCAGGGAGACGGCGACCTGCTCCGGCACGAGCCGGTCCATCAGCTCCTTCAGCACGGGATTCACGCCGCTGTAGTCGCCCGTCGAGAGCGAGAGGAGCGAGACCTCCTCGTAGCCCGTGCGCCGCATGAGCGCGGCGGTGTCCGCGACCACGCGCTCGGGGTTCCGTTCGCGGAGCGGCCGGTAGACGTACCCCGCCTGGCAGAAGCGACAGCCCTTGACGCACCCGCGCATCACCTCGACGCTCGCGCGGTCGTGGACGACGCCGACGTTCGGGACGACCGGGTTCGCGGGCGGCGCGAAGCGGTCGAGGTCGACCAGCACGCGCTTCGCGACGCGCGGGCGCTCCGGCTCGAGCGGGACGACCTCCGCGATCGTTCCGTCCGCGCGGTACGCGGGCTCGAAGAACGCCGGCACGTAGAAGCCCGGGATGCGGGCGAGCGCGCAGAGGAGATCGCCACGGTCGCGTCCGTCCCAGCCGAGGACGGCGTCGCACACGTCGCCCACGGCCTCCTCGCCGTCGCCGAGGAGTACGCCGTCGAGGAACGGCGCCAGCGGCTCGGGGTTGAAGGCGCACGGTCCGCCGGCGATGACGAGCGGGTCCCCGGGCCGTCGGGCCGCGGCGCGGAGCGGCACGCCGCCGAGCTCGAGCATGGTGAGCAAGTTCGTGTACGTGAGCTCGTACTGGAGGCTGAAGCCGATGACGTCGAACTCCGCGAGCGGGGCGTGGCTCTCGAGCGAGACGAGCGGCAGCCCGCGCGCGCGGAGCAGCGCCTCGAGGTCGGGCCACGGCGCGTACGCGCGCTCGGCCGCGACGTCGGGGCGGCGGTTCAGGACGTCGTAGAGGATCTGCAGGCCGAGGTGCGACTGGGCGATCTCGTAGACCTCGGGGAAGGCGAGCGCGAAGCGAAGGCGCACCCCGGACGGGTCCTTCCGCACGGCGCCGCGCTCGTTGCCGAGGTAGCGGCCCGGCTTCTCCACGAGGGGAAGCAGCCGCTCGTACGCGTCGCGATACGTCCCGGGCATGCGAGGCGCGGAGTATAGGAAGCGACCCCGGGCAGCGCAATTTGTACGGTCGCGGATCGAACGGCTGCTTGCCTGCCCGGGGGGTGTTCCCTATGATCGACGCATGTTCGGCATGGGGATCGGCGAGCTGCTGGTCGTGCTCGTGATCGTGCTGGTGGTGTTCGGGGCGGGGCGGCTTCCCGAAGTGATGGGAAGTCTCGGCAAGGGCGTACAGGCCTTCAAGAAGGGCCTCCGCGAGCCCCCCGAGATCGACGTCACCCCGGACGACGCCGCGAACGCGAAGAAGCCGGAAGCACGCTAAAGGTCGGGTCGGCCTCCTAGAGGCCACGCCGCGTCGAGGCCTGCACCGACACCACCTCGGCGGCGAACTCGCGCAGGTCGGTCGGCGGTCCGGGAAAGGCGACGAGGAAGCTCGTCTGCTCGCCGGGGCCGAGCGTCCAGTCCTTGGGCGGCTCGAGGGTCTGGAGGAGCGCAATCTCGCGGAGCGAGAGGTCCTGGACGTCGCGCGGCGCGGCGCCGCAGAACACGACCTGTCGGAGCTCCCGGGTGCCGACGATCCGTCCCTCGACCTGGACGCTCCGGATCGGGATCGGGGAGTCGTTCACCGCCATCCCCGAGATGACGAAGACCAGGCGGTCCCCCTGCACCCGCTGGTACTCGCCGCGCACGTTCGTGAGCTGGATGGTCGCGGGCTGGAGTCGGGTCTCCGCGAGCCGCGCCCCGATCAGCGGCACGCCGTGCAGCGCGCGCCGCAGGACGTCCGGGTGCGTGAAGAGATACACGGAGAGGACGGCATACCCGAGCGTCACGAAGACCATCGAGCGGATCGCGAAGCGTGCCGGGCTCGTCATGCGGCCGCGCGGCGGCGCCTCCGGAGGCTCCGGGCGCGCGGGGCTCTCCGCGGTCTGCCCGTCGTCGTCGTGGTCGTCCTCGAAGACGAAGGCCGGCTCATCGTCGGGGGAGTCTCCGGCGACGATCGCCGGCTCGTTGCCCGCGCCGTCGAAGACGTGCCGGCAGCGCGCGCAGCGGTAGGTTCTGTCGGCGTCGAGCCTCGAGCGCGCCGGCCGGCGGTACAGCGTCCCGCAGCGCGGGCACTCGACGGTCATCTCGCGGGCGCATGGTACGCACCGCGGGTCAAAAGGCAACTCGTCAGCGGGGTGGGTCGGCGGCCGGCGAGCCCGCTCCGGCCGGGGCGCCGCCCGCCTTGCCACCGCCCGACCCGAAGAGACGGAGGAGCCAGCTCCCGCGGAGACGTCCGAACGTCCCGGTCGCCTCGCGGTACAGCGAGGGATCGTTCACGAGCTTGCCGAGCGTGCCCTCGCCCCGGTCGAGCTTCGCCGCCACGTCGGCGAGATCGGCGACGGCCCGGTCGAGGTTTCCGAGCACGCGCTGCGCGTACGCCTGGTCGTCGATCAGGCGGACGAGGGCTCCGTCGCCGCGCTTGAGACGCGTGGTGAAGTCGTCGAGCGCCCGGGCGGCGTGCTTCACGTGGTCGGAGAGCTCGCGCGCGTCGGGCGTCTTGCCCGTGAGCTGCCCGAGGAGACCCTCGCCGGCGTCGATGCGCCCGAGGATCTGGTCGAGCGACCGGGTGGTCGCCTGCACGTTCGCCATCGTCTTCTGCAGGTCGGCGAGCGTCGACTCCCCGAGCTCGCGATTGCGCAGCATGGCGCCGAGGAGCCCCTCGCCGCGCTGGATCGTCTGGAGGACGTCCTTCAGGGACGCGGTCACCTCCACGATGTTGGTGACGATGTCGCCGCCCCGTCCGAGGAGCGTCTCGACGTCGACGGGGTCGATCGACGCGATGAGCCCGCCGGGGGGGACGATGGGCGAGTCCGGCGAGCCCGCCGAGAGCTCGATGTAACGATCGCCGAGGAGGCCGAACGTCCGGATCGACGCCACGGTGTCGTCGCGGATGCGGCTCGCGACCTCGCCGCGCACGTTGACGAGCACCTGGATGTAGCTGACGGCCGGGTCCGGCGGGAAGCGCATCTCGGCGACCGACCCGATCGGGACGCCATTCAGGCTGACGAGCGAGCCGACCTGGAGGCCGCCGGTCCGCGTGAAGTGGACCTCGTACTGCACCTTCCGCTCCCAGAACCGCTGCTCGGCGCCGAGCGAGAAGATGGTCACCATCAGGATCACGAGCGCGGCCGCGACGAGCGAGCCGATCTTCACGGTGCGGGTCATGTCCTAGGCGGCGTTGAGGAACTCGTGGAGGAACGGGTCCGCGGAGCGGCGTGCCTCGTCGGGCGGCCCCGCGAAGCGGATACGTCCCTCGTGGAGAAAGGCGATCCGGTCCGCGACGAAGAAGGCGCTCCCGAGGTCGTGCGTCACGACCACCGACGTGATGCCGAGCCGACGCTGGACGTCGCGGATGAGATGGTTGATCTTCGCCGCGACCACGGGATCGAGACCGGTCGTCGGCTCGTCGTAGAGGAGCGCCCGGGGCTCGAGGACGAGCGCGCGCGCCAGCGCGGCGCGCTTCCGCATGCCGCCGGAGAGCTCGGCGGGCATGAGGCGCTCGGTGCCGGAGAGGTCGACCATCGCGAGCAGCTCCGCCACGCGGGCCGCGACGCCGTTCGGCGGATGGACGCCGTGCTCGCGGAGCGGGTAGGCGACGTTCTCGCCGACGGTGAGCGAGTCGAAGAGCGCGCCCTGCTGGAAGAGCATGGCGACCTGGCGGCGGACCGGCACGAGCTCGTCCTCGTCGAGCGCTCCGAGCGCGACACCGTCCACCTCGACGTCGCCGGCGTCGGGCCGGAGGAGCGCGTTCATGTGCTTCAGGAGCACGCTCTTTCCGGAGCCGCTTCCCCCGAGCACGACGAGCGTCTCGCCGGCGAAGACGTCGAGCGAGAGCCCGCGCAGCACCGGGTTCGCGCCGAAGGACTTCTCGAGCGCATGGCAGCGGATGTACGGCCGCGGCGTCACGTGAGGAGGAAGAGCTTCGTGAGGAAGAAGTCCGATACCAGCACGGTGATGGACGCGGCCACCACCGTGCGCGTCGTCGCGCGCCCGACGCCGTCCGCACCGCCCGTCACGCCGAGCCCGTTGTAGCAGGCGATGATGCCGATGAAGTAGCCGAAGAAGGCGGACTTCCCCACGCCTGAGAAGACGTCGTTCAGGAGCAGCACCTGGACGAGCGAGTTGATGTAGAAGTCGGCGCTCACGTTGAGCTCCGTCACGCTGAGGACGAGGCCGCCGAGCACGCCGACCAGGTCCCCGATGATCGTGAGCACCGGGAGCATGACGACGATCGCGACGATGCGGGGGACGACGAGGTTCCGCACCGGGCTCGCACCGAGGGCGCGGATCGCGTCGACCTGATCCGTCACCGCCATCGAGCCGATCTCGGCGGTGATGCCCGCGCCCACGCGTCCCCCGATCATCAGCGCGGTGAGCACCGGTCCGAGCTCCCGCACGAGCGACATGCCGACGATCCGGGAGACGAACATCTTGGCGCCGAAGCGCGCGAGGTAGTTCCCGAGCTGCAGCGCCAGCACCATCCCGGTGAACAGCGCGGTCAGGTTGACGATCGAGAGCGACCGCCACCCGACCTGCTCGAGCTGCTCGCTCACGAGCCGCCATTCGGGCGGACGGCGCAGGAGCCAGCGCAGCGCGTCGCGCGTGAGCACCGCCATGCCGCCGAGCGCGTCGAGGAAGCGCGCGAGGGCCGGCGGGAGGAACGCCGCGCGCCCGCCGTCCGCCGGCGTGCGAGCGGCGTCCGCGCCGATCATGCGGACCTCATATCGGCGGCGGGAGGGGAGTGTCAAATCGCGCGGGCGTCGAACGCGTCGCGACGCCGTGCGCGGCCTGCAGCATCACACCGTGGAAGAAGAAGAGGCTCAGGAGGAGCGGCAGCACGTAGTACGCCACCCGGAAGATGAGCACCGCGACCACCGCCGGCTCGAGCGGGACCGAGAGGCTCACGAAGACCGCGGTCATCGAGCTCTCCATCACGCCGAGGCCTCCGGGAACCAGCGATACGAGCGAGAGGCAGATGCCGACGGCGAAGCCGATCACCACGAGCCCGGGCGCGATCGGGTAGTTCACGGCGCGGAACGCGGCCCAGAGGATCGTCATCGTGAGCGCCCAGTCGAGGAGGATCCAGAACGCGGGGCCGACGATGCGCTCCTTCCGGGCGAGCAGGAACTCGAGACCCTCGTTCAGGTTGTGCTGGAAACGCCAGAGCCGCACCTGTCCCGGGGTCCACCGCGGGAGGATTCGCCGGAGGACGCGGTGCGCTCCGCTCGTGATGAAGTAGAGCGTCTGCCGGCGGAGCCGGCGGTTGTACATGAGGACGACCGCGTAGCCGAGGAGCGCCGCGAACACGACCACGACCGTGCTGATCGCCGCGAGCGCACTCACGGGGAGGTTGTGTCGGACGACGAGCGTCGTGAAGCCCATCAGGATGAAGAAGAGGAGGGTGAAGTTCGTGAGGAACGTCTGCACGAGCGAGATGAGGACCGCGCGTCCCGACGGCACCCCCTGCTGCGAGAGGAGGTACATCCGCACCGCGAAGCCCGAGAGCCCGGCGCTGGTCACGAGGTAGTTGACGGTGTTCGAGACGAATGTGATCCGGAGCCACTCGCGGAAGCGCAGCCGGCAGCCGGCGGCCTCCGCGATCCCCTGATACGAGCGCGACATCGCGGCGTAGGAGAAGAGCGTCAGCAGGATCGGGATGGCGAGCAACGCCGGCCGGATGCCCGCGGCCGTCCGCAATAGCTCGCGCCCGTCGGCCAGCACGACCGGCAGCACGAGGAGCCCCACCCCGATGGTCAGCGCCGCGGCGAAGAGGAGCCGGCGCCGGCGCTCGGGACGGGCGTCAGCGCGGGGGCCGGACAATGAGCCGCTTGGCCATCCACCAGAGGAGCGCGCCCGCCATGAAGCCGAGCGGCCCGCCGAGGATGACCGAGCCGATGAGCGCGGGGAAGTCCGGGTGGACGGCGTTGCTCGTCCAGAAGATGATCGCCGTGCCGATGACCGCCGCGGTGGACAGCGTGAGAGCCCCGTCGGTGTCGGAGACGGCGCCCAGCCGATCGAAGGCGACCACCGCGGCGAGCAGCGCCGCGGCGGCGAGACCGAGGACGATCGGGCCGGGCAGGGGGTGTGCGAAGGCCGAGATGGTGATCGGCTGCGCGCTGTCCGGCTCGAGCACGAGGTGCGTGATGGTGAGATCGCCGCGGCCCGGGTTCGAGAGCACCCGGACGTCCGCGGTGTGCGTCTGGTGAACGACGGCGGTGCCGCGCCGCCCGAGCCGGCGCGTGCTGAGACGGTCCTCGAAGACGCCGTCGATCGCGCGCGGACCGCCCTCACCTTCGAGGGTCAGGGTGTAGTGGATCGGGGGCGCCACACCGCCGGCCGGATTCGGTGCGAGGTGCCCCTCGAGCATGAGGTCGATCGCCTGCCGTCCCCCCGACGGGATCTGGAGCGGGAGCCCGTTGCCGGACGCGGTGACCTGCTTGTCTGCGAGCAGGGGTGTGCCCGGGAAGAGCCGGGTGTGGAACGGGACGTAGCACGCGACGAGCCACAGCGCCGCGAGAGCGCCGCCCAGCGCGCGGTCGCGCGGGGTGCTCTCGGATGCGAGGAGCGGGCGCTCCCCGATGTAGAGGAGGAGGACGAGGAGCGCGACGATGGTCCCGGCGAGCCCGACGGGTGTGTCCATCAGCTCGGCGGTCGTGAGGCCGACGAACACGACGATCGCGCCGACGGCGGCGCCCGGGATCGCCCACGTGCGGAGCGCATCGAGCGCCGCCAGCGCACCGAGCGGGGCGCGGGGACGCTGCTTCGCTCCTGCCGGTGAGCGGCTGCGAGAAGCTGTAGCCATCGGGCGGGCGGCGGGCTCGCGCCCGGCCGGCCTTCTACCGCAGCGGGACGGGGCGGGCAAGCTCGCGGAACCCTCAGCTCACGTGCGCGAGCTCCTCGAGACGGCGCAGGTCGCGGACGACGATGCGGCCGCTCTCCTTGCCGATCAGGCCGTCGTGCTCGAAGAGCCGGAGCACCGCGTTCACCTTCCTCAGGCTGCCGGCGGAGAGGTCCGCGAGCGCGTCCTGCGTGATGCGGAGCGACAGGACGTGCCCGCGCGCGTCCTCCACGCCGAACCCGCGCGCCACCTCGATCAACGACGCGGCGACCCGCGCGCGGAGGTCCTGCGTGAGGAAGCGAGCGAGGCGGAGGGCGAGCGTGATCCAGCGCTCGGTCACGAACGAGACGATCTCGCCGACCTCTCCCGCGTGCTTGCCGACGAGGGCGTCGAGGAAGTCCTCGGTGCTGATCCGGCCGACGCGCACGTCGGTGTACGCCGCGGCCTCGAACACCCGGGGAAATCCGCCTTCGACGAGCGCCGTGTGCCCGAAGATCTCGCCCGCGGGGAGCAGGTTCAGGAGGACGCGGCGGCCGCTCGGCGCCGGAATGGACAGGCGCGCGACGCCGGCCAGCACCACGTAGAGGCTGCGCGCCTCGTCGTCGGCCTGGTAGATGATCTCGCCGCGGCGGTACTCGCGCGACTGGAGACGCCGCTGGAGCGTCTCGCGCTGCTCGGGTCGCAGGCGCTTCATCGCCGCGAGCCCGCGCTGTGAGCGGTCGCCGGCGAGCGGCGCGATGATGCGCCACGTCTCCGGGCGACGCGACGAAAGTCGGGACATCGCGTGCGCATTGTACGCCACTCGCTACGACCTGTCGCCGTGGCTGTCGCAATCGTGCGCGATTTCGCGCCGAAGAATTTTCGTGACGCGCCGATGAAATCCGGATCCTGTGACCCAGGTCCTGTTTCGACGCGTATCCCGTCGACTAGCTTCCCGCCGCCCTCGTTGCTCACGTCATTCCGCAGGGCGGTCTGCCGTGGACGCGGGCACGACATCACCAGACGAGGAAGGAGCAACTCCCGCATGGTCCGCATGGCAGAGCAGAGCGAAAACCCGACCATGACCGAGGCCGGCCCGGCGGCCGGCGAGCGCGCGCTGATGCGCGCTGTTCTCGAGGACGCGATCCATTGCCTGTCCGGCGAGATCGGTCCCGTCCGCGAGCGGCCGCAGCTCGCGGCCGAGGCGCGCGCGTGGATCGAGGCGAGCGATTCGCGCTGGCCGTATTCGTTCGAGAACGTCTGCGATCATCTCGGCTTCGATCCGGAGCGCGTGCGCAGTCGGGTGCTGCGTGACGCCCCCGAGCTCCCGGCAATCGACGACGCACGACAGATGGGGGCGGGGCGGCCGCGCCGCGAGACGCCGGCCGAGCACGAGATCATGCAGATGATCCGCGAGGGGCGTCCGCTGCGCGTCGTCGCGGAGACGTTCGGCATCAGCATCTCGAAGGCGTCCATCCTCTCCTGTGGTCTCGCGAGCCGCATCAAGGCGGAGCGTGACGACGAGATCCGCCGGCTGCGGAGCACGGGCTGGACGCATCGTGCCCTCGCCGTACAGTTCGGATTGTCGCGCATCCGCATTATGAGGATCTGCGCGCGGCGGCGGTTGGAGGAGGATCGGAGCGCTGCGTAGGTTTCGCGGGCGCGCGGCGGGTGGGGGAGCCTCCGCGCGCTCCCGCTCGTCGTCCGCGACCGGCGCGGTCCGGAACGGAGCGGGTCG
>CAZLYE010000318.1:0-2905 GCA_964562865.1 uncultured Binatia bacterium (SeqCode)
CGCGGGGCACGCTATGACGGGTCGCCGGGCGGAGTCCAGAGAGGCACGGGCCCTCCACCTGCCAATCGGTTCAGATTGCCTTCCCCCATCCCCCATTCACCGCCCGGACCATGCATGCTTGCACGATGTCGCCTCTCCAAAAAATGTTGAGATTCCCCTTGACCACGTGCATGCGCGGACGCTAATACCCACCTCGACAAAAACCAGGCCGGCTCCAACGAGCGCCGAGCCAACCTTAAGGAGGAATGCGAGATGATGAGAAAGCTAGCGATCGTAGCAGGATTGGCCGCCGCACTCGCTTGGAGCGGTGCAGCCCTGGCCTCGAAGTGCGACTCGGGAGTCGCGAAGGCCGTCGGCAAGGAGGTCGGCTGCAGGTGCGGCGCGTACTCCAAGGGCTTCAAGAAGAACCTCCCGCCCGACTTCAGCAAGTGCACCAAGTTCCCGGCCGCGTGCGCCAAGGCCCAGGGGGCGGGTGACTGCACAACGAAGTTTGCCGCGAGCTGCGCCTCCCAGCAGGCTACCGCAGACAGCGGCGCGACCACGTCCTGCGGCGGCTCGCCGAGCGGTGCGTTCCTCGAGTAGTTCCGATCGGGTTGGTTCGTCGAACGGGGTCCTGCCAGCCGGCAGGGCCCCGTTTTTTTTCACCCGAGTCCGAGCTTCTGCTTCCCGTCGGCACTGATGCGCGACGGATGCCACGGCGGGTCCCAGACCACGTCCACCGTGACGTTCGGCTGTCCGAGCGCGGAGATCCGCCGCTTCACGTCCTCGGGGATCGTCCGCGCCGAGGGGCAGGCCTCCGAGGTGAGCGTCATCCGGACCGCGATCGCGGACTCGTCGATGTCGATCCCGTAGATGAGCCCGAGATCGTAGACGTTCAGCGGGATCTCCGGGTCGAAGCACTCGCGGATGGCGGCGACGACCTGGTCCTGCCCGATCGCGCCGCCGCGGTACGCGATCGCCGTCTCCGCCGCGGCCGCCGGTGCCGCCGGCGCGGGCGGCTCGTCCCGAACCCGCGGACCGGGCCACGTGTGCATGCCGCCCGCGAGGTTCATGAGGCCCGTCCAGCCGCGGTGCCCGAGCGTGTCGCACGCGGCGGCGCTCCTGCCCCCTGCGGCGCAGTGGACGAGGATCGCCGTGTCGCGGGAGGGCAGCTCGCTCAGCCGATCCTCGAGCTCGTCGATCGGGATCAGGTGCGCGTTCGGGATGTGCCCGCTCGCGAACTCCGCCGGCGTGCGGACGTCGAGCACGAAGAGTCCCGGCGCCGACTCCCAGAGCGCGAGCGCCTCGGCCGGCTCGACGTCGCGGTACGGTGCGCCGCGGAGGATGGCGTCGCGCCCGGGCGGCTCGCCCGCGGCCACGGCGGCCAGGTGGGCCCGCGTCACGCCGAGGCCGCGATCGACCTCGCCCCGGAGCTCCTCGATCTCGCGGCCGAGCATGCGGAGCTCCTTCACCTGCCGCTCGACGTCGCCCACCCGCCGACCGAGCCGCCAGAGGACGCCAGCCAACGCCGCGACGGCGAGCACCTCGAGGATCGTCGTCATCCGCCCGATGGCTACGTGGCCCGCCCTGCCGCGTCAAGGACCGGGCAACGGCGCGACGGCGGGTTGACTCCGGACGGCGCGCGTGGTGAGCGCTCTCGCATGCGCGCGATCCTGGTCCGTGAGCCCGGCGACGAGAGCGTGCTCCAGATGGGCGAGGCCCCTGCCCCGCCGCTCGGCGCGGCGGACGTCCGCATCCGGGTGAAGGCGACCGCCGTGAACCGCGCCGACCTGCTGCAGCGCCAGGGCCTCTATCCTCCGCCGCCCGGCGCGTCTCCGATCCTCGGGCTCGAGTGCGCAGGCGTGATCGCGGAGCTCGGCCCCGAGGTGCGCGGCTTCACCCGGGGAGAGCGTGTCATGGCGCTCCTCACCGGCGGGGGATACGCGGAGGAGGCCGTCGTCGATCACCGATGCGTGCTGCCGGTCCCCGCGGTGATGAGCGACGAGGAGGCGGGCGCCTTCCCCGAGGTCTTCCTCACGGCCTTCTCGAACCTGTTCATGCCCGGGCTCGGCGCGCTCGCCGCCGGTGAGGCCGCGCTCGTCCACGGCGGCGGCGGCGGGGTCGGGACGGCGGCGATCGTCCTCCTGCGCGAGGCGGGTGCGCCGTGCCTCGTCACCGCCGGCAGCGACGCGAAGTGCCGCCAGTGCCTCGCGCTCGGCGCGACGGCCGCGATCAACTACCGCACGGAGGACTTCGCCACGCGCGCACGCGAGCTGACGGGCGGGCGCGGGGTCGACGTCGTGCTCGACCACATCGGCGCCGCCTACCTGGCAAAGAACCTGGCCGCCCTCGCGGCCGGCGGACGGCTCGTCCTGATCGGCCTCATGGGCGGCGCGCAGACGGAGGTCAACCTGGCGCAGCTCCTCGTGCGCCGGCTGGCGGTGATCGGCTCGACGCTGCGCGGCCGGCCGATCCCGGAGAAGGCGCGGATCGTGGACGGCTTCCGCCAGCGCTTCGGCGACGCGCTGGCGGCGTGTCGGCTCCGGGCGCCGATCCATCGCGTGCTGCCACTCGAGCAGGCTGCCGAGGCGCACCGGCTGATGCAGTCGAGCGAGCACTTCGGGAAGATCGTGTTGCGCGTCGCCTGAGGCGCGAAAGGAGAGACGGCATGGCGGCAGAGACGGACCACCTGGCGCGCGGGCGCGAGGTCGCGGGCAAGCTGTGGGGTGCGCGGGCCGGCGGGCAGGAGCTGCCCGCGCAGCGGCTCGCGCCGGTGTTCTTCGGGCTCGTCACGCAGTTCGTGTTCGGCATGTTCTGGTCGCGGCCGAACCTCGACCTCCGGAGCCGGAGCCTCTGCACCGTCGCGCAGCTCGCGGCGCTCGGCCGGACGGACGAGCTGAGGGCCCATCTCGCCGGAGCGCTCAAC
>CAZLYE010000319.1:0-9589 GCA_964562865.1 uncultured Binatia bacterium (SeqCode)
CACGCCGCCTGGCCGAGCGCGGCGAGCTCGAGGCTCCGCGCGGGATCGGCGAACGCGTCGATCGCCCGCTTGGCGTGTCGCATCGCGATCGGCGGCTGGGCGGCCAGCGTCTCGGCGAGCCCGTGGACGAGGAGGTCGAGCCGCTCCTCGTCCACGACCTGGTTCACGAGCCCGATGCGGAGCGCCTCGTCCGCGTCGATCGTCGCCGCGGTGAACACGAGCTCCTTCGCCTTCGCCGGGCCGACGAGGCGCGGGAGCCACGCCGTGCCGCCGAGGTCGGGCAGGAGCCCGTAGCGGAACTCGAGCGCACCGAGCTTCGTGCCGCGCGCCGCCACGCGGAGGTCGCAGGCGAGCGCCAGCTGGAGCCCCGCACCGAGCGCATAGCCGCGCACCGCCGCGATGCTCGGGAACGGGGCCTCCGTGAGCCACGTGAACGCCTCCTGCCCGCGGAGGATCAGCTCGGGCAGCGGATCCGCGTCCGCGCCCGCCTTCACGCCCGCCGCTCCCGTGAGCCCGCCCGTGATCTCCGCCAGGTCGATCCCCGAGGAGAAGGCGCGCCCCTCGCCGGCGACGACGAGGCAGCGCAGCTCGGCGTCCTCGCGGAGCTCCCGTCCGAGGTTTCGGAGCTCGCTCCACATCTGCGGGTTCTGCGCGTTCAGCTTGGCGGGCCGGTTGAGCCGGAGCCAGCCGATCCGGTCGCGTCGCTCGAAGATCAGCGTCTCTGCCATCGCCCCTCCAGGGCGGCAACGGTTGCACGCCCGGCCGCGCTTTCCTAGGGTGCGCGGGTCCATGTCCCGCTCCACCCGTCGCATCCTCCGCGCCGCGATCGCCGCGATCCGGCCCCGCGGGCACGGGTTCGACCAGCCGATCGACGACGACGTGCTGCGCGACGTCGAGAGCTTCTTCCCCTTCCTCCCCTGGCCGCTCCGCCTCGGCCTCCCGCTCGGCCTCCGGCTCGTCGAGTTCGGCCCGCCGCTGTTCGCGCGCCGCTGGGGCCGCTTCAGTACGATGCCGCCCGCCGAGGCGGCACGGTACCTCGCGAGCTTCCAGCACGCGGGCGGGCTCCGGGCCGCGCTCCTCGCGGGGCTCCGGGCGCTCGTCTTCCTCGCGTTCTACCAGCATCCGGACGTGCTCGCGTCGCTCGGCGTCGACTGGGCGGGTCGCGCCGACGCGCTCGTACGCCGACGGGCGGAGCTCCTTCATGGCCTCGCCGGCTGAGCGTCTCGTCCCGCCCGAGCACCGGATCACGTACCCGAACGTGACCGTCGGCGCGACGCTCGACGGTGACCGCGACCTCGCGGCCGACGCCGTCGTGGTCGGGACGGGCGCCGGCGGTGCGACCGCGGCCGCGCGTCTCCGCGACGCGGGGCTCGACGTGCTCATGCTCGAGGAGGGCGGCCTCCATCGCACCGAGACGTTCGTCACCGACCCGGCGACGATGATCCGGCGGCTCTACCGCGACGCCGGCACCACGATGATCCTCGGCCGTCCGCCGATCCTCTTCGCGGAGGGACGCTGCGTCGGCGGGTCGACCGTCATCAACGGCGGGATGTCCTGGCGGACGCCCGAGCGCGTCCTCGAGCAGTGGGAGCACGACCTCCGGCTGCCCGACACGGGCCCGCGCGCGATGGAGCCGTACTTCGTCGAGGCGGAGCGCATCCTCCACGTGGAGCCGAACGCCGAGGACACCTTCGGCCGGAACACGAGCCTCTTCGTCGAAGGCGCGCGCCGGCTCGGCTGGCCGGCGACGCGCGCGCCGCGGAACATGCGCCGCTGCGTGGGGCTCAACAACTGTGCGCTCGGCTGCCCGACGGGGGCGAAGCAGGCGATGCACGTGACCGAGGTCCCGCGCGCCCTCGCCGCCGGCGCCGCGCTCCTGACCGACGCACGCGTCGACCGGGTGATCTTCCGCGGCGGGCGCGCGGTCGGCGTCCGCGGCCGGCTCCTCGGCGCCGACGGCCGGCGGCGCGGCCGCTTCCGCGCCCACGCACCGCTCATCGTCCTCGCGGGCGGCGCGCGGCAGACGCCGGGGATTCTCAAGCGCAGCTGGCTCCTCGCGCGCCCGATCGGCCGCGGCCTCCACACGCATCCGAACGCGAAGGTCGTCGGCCTCTTCGACCGCCCCATCGACCCGTGGATCGGGACGCACCAGGCCTTCCACATCCATCACTTCCTCGGGCAGGGCGTGCTGATCGGGTACGCCGCGGTGCCCCCGGGGCTCCTCGCGACCGGCATCCCAGGCGTCGGCGCCGAGCACGCCGAGTGGATGCGCTCCTACAACCACATGCTGACCGCCGCCGCGCTCATCGAGGACGAGGGCGAGGGACGCGTCGTCCTCGGGCCGGACCGCCAGCCCTACATGCTCTTCAATCTGTCGCCGCGGGACCTCGAGACCGTCCACCATGGCGTGGCGCTCACCGCCGAGCTGCTCTTCGCCGCCGGCGCCGAGCGCGTCCTCCTTCCCTTCGCCGACCTGCCTGAGCTCCGTGGCCCGGGCGAGGTCCACCGCATCCGCGAGCGCCCACGCGTGCCGGACACGATCGAGCTCATGACCGTGCACATCATGGGGACGGCGCGCATGGCGGCCGATCCGCGCCGCGGCGCGACCGACGCGAACGGAGCGGTGCACGGCGTCCCGGGCCTCGTGGTCGCGGACGCGAGCGTCCTCCCGTCGTCGATCGGCGTGAACCCGCAGGAGACGATCATCGCCCTCGCGCTCCGGAACGCCGACCGCTGGATCGACGCTCGCGGCGCGGCGCGCCGTCGGGCAATCGCGGGCTGACGGCATGCCGCTCTTCTCCCGCCCCGACGGCACGCCGGTCCCCGCCGTGCACCCGCTCCGGCGCATGATGCCGTTCATCCTCCCGGACAAGAACGGCGCCTTCGTCCTCTTCGAACAGACGGTCGACGCGGCGCCGGCCGCCCACTTCCTCGCTGCGGTGAACGCCGGCCGCCCGCCGGAGCGCGCGGTGACGCTCTTTCACCTGGTGGTGCGCGCCGTCGGGATGGCGATCGCCGAGTTCCCGCGGCTGAATCGCTTCGTCGCGGGGAGCCGGCTCTACCAGCGGCGTGGCATCTGGATCAGCTTCAGCGCCAAGCAGCGGCTCGAGCGCGACGCGCCCCTCTTCACGGCGAAGCTCCCCTTCGACGCGTCGGAGCCGCTCGACGCGCTGGTCGACCGGGTACACGCCGCCGTCGGCGCGGGACGCTCCGGCCACGAGTCGGCGAGCGACCGCGAGGTCCGGATGTTCCTCCGGCTGCCCGCCCCCGTCCTCCGGCTCGGAGTCCGGGTCGTGCGCCGGCTCGACGCGTGGGGGCTCCTCCCCGCGACCCACTCGAGCGGCGACCCGCTCTACGCCTCGGCGTTCGTCGCGAACCTCGGCAGCGTCGGGCTCGACGCCGCGTACCATCATCTCTTCGAGTACGGCACGATCCCGATCTTCGTGACGATCGGCCGGCTCCACCACGCGCCGGTGGTCCGCCCCGACGGATCGGTCGGGAGCCGCGAGGTCTTCACCCTCCGCTACACCTACGACGAGCGGATCGAGGACGGGTTCTACGCGGCGCGCGCGCTCGAGCGGCTCCAAGACCTCCTCGAGGAGCCCGACGCGCTCCTCGGACCCACCCGTCCGGCGTGAGGGGCGGGAAGGCCGCCTACGACCTCGTCCTCCGGGACTGGTTCGTCGCGACCCACCACGTGACCCCGAACGGGTCCACGATCGCGGCCTCCCGGTCCCCGTACGGCATGTCGGTGGGCGGCTTCGCCGCGGCGCCGGCCGCCACCGCCCGCTCGTACACCGCGTCGACGTCCGGCACGAAGAGGTGCACGCCGAGCGACGGGAGTATGCTCAGATCGCTCCGCGCGGTCACGGCGTGCCGCCCGAGCTCGATCGGAGCCTCGTCGATCCGGAGCACGGCATGCTGCGCGACGCCTGCGGGATCCGGGTCGCGCCGGATCTCGACGGCCCCGAAGACCCGCACGTAGAACGCGATGGCGGCCGAGATGTCGGGGACGAGCAGGAACGGCGTCACCGCGGTCAGGCCGTCCTTGACGTACGGACGACCGGGGCTCACGGCGCCCTCCGCGGATCGTCCGCCCACGACGCCTCGGTCCCGTCCCCCGCGGACGGCGCCGCGCCGCGACGCGTCGGCCGCTGGCGTCCCGCCTCCATCCTCCGGCGGTCGGCGAGGGCGCGCTTGGCGTCGCGGTAGCCCGCCGCCATGAGGTTCCGGTTCTTTCGGGGATGGGCGTTGAAGATCGCGAGGGGGCCGAAGCCGCTCCACTGCTCCCCCGGCTCGATCACGGTGACCGGGACGCCGTGGAAGCATCCGTCCTCGATCGGCGCGTAGAGGTAGCCCGTGTTCCCGATCGTCCGCCACATGACGTCGATGAAGCGCTGGATGAAGCCGGCGAAGGTCCGGAAGCGCGCACGGTACGGGAGCTGGCTCGCGATCGGCGCGAGCAGGTAGATCTCGGTCGCTCCGAGGTCGA
This sequence comes from uncultured Binatia bacterium (SeqCode), assembly GCA_964562865.1. Taxonomy (GTDB): domain Bacteria; phylum Desulfobacterota; class Binatia; order DP-6; family DP-6; genus CAZLYE01. The sequence continues at coordinate 4,493 of CAZLYE010000319.1, forward strand.
TCGCGCGGTCGAGCGGGATGTTCCATGCGAAGCCGCCGTCGACGTAGAGGTCCCCGCGGAACTCGACCGGCGGGAAGAGGATCGGGATCGCATAGCCCGCGCGCGAGATCGTGCGCAGCTCGCGCCAGTCGGCGCAGTCGCGCTTTGCGTGCACCTCGCCGCGGCCGCGTGAGACGTTCAGCAGCACGAACTCGAGCTCGAGCGGGTTGTCGTACACCCGACGGAAGTCGATGTACGCCTCGATCGCGCTCGACAGCCGGTCCATCGAGAAGAGCGAGAGGCCGACCAGCGGATTGTGCCGGAGGCTCGGCGACACGATGCGCGGGATCGAGCTGAAGCTCCGCCACGCCTTCTCGAGCTCGGCGACGCCGCCCGACGCGTAGACGCAGGCATTGATGACGCCGATCGAGCTGCCGATGATCGCGTCCGGCACGATCCCCTGCTCGCCGAGCAGCCGGAACGCGCCGACGTGGTGGGCGCCCAGGGCGGCGCCACCCCCGAGGATGAACACCCGCTTCTGGCGCCCGCTCATCGACGACGCCCTCATAGATCGCGCCGGGGCGAGCTTGCAATCGTGCGACGCCGCGCGCTAGGGCGCCGGACGCAGCGATGTTGATGCTGATCGACTATTCGAGCCTCCTCTTCCGGACCTTCCACACGATCCCGGAGAGCGTGCCGATGAACGGCGTCTACGGCTTCCTCAACATGCTCGCGCGCCTCGTCACGGACCGGCGCCCCGAGCGGCTCGCCGTCGCGGTCGACGAGGACTGGCGTCCCGCCTTCCGGGTCGACGCGATCCCGTCCTACAAGGCGCACCGCGTGTCCGACGAGCCCGACCCGATCGAGCCGCAGGAGGCGCTCGGGCGCCAGGTGCTGGCCGCGTTCGGGATCGCCGTCGTCGGGGCCGCCGGCTTCGAGGCGGAGGACGTGATCGCGACGCTCGCAGCCCGCGCGCGCGAGCGTGTGGACGTCGTGTCCGGGGACCGCGACCTCTTCGCGCTGGTGCGGGACCCGGACGTGCGCGTCCTCTACCCGCTCACCGGCGTGACGAAGCTCCTCGAGGTGGACGAGGCCGAGATCACGCGCCGCTACGGCATCCCCGGACGCGCCTACGTCGACTTCGCGCTCCTCCGCGGCGACCCCTCCGACGGCCTCCCCGGCGTGCGCGGCATCGGCGAGAAGACGGCGGCGAAGCTGATCGCGGAGCACGGCTCGATCGCGCGCCTGCTCGAGCGGCGCGACCTCGCCGCGGCCGTCCAGCGCCGGCTCGACGCCGCGCGCGACTACCTCGCTGCGGCGCGGCGGGTCGTCCCGCCCGTCGCCGACGTACCCCTCCCGCTGCTCGCGCTCGAGCTGCCCCGGACGCCGGCCGATCCGCGGACGCTCGCGCGGCTCGCCGCGGCGCACGAGCTCGAGACGCCCGTCCGGCGCGTCGAGGCCGCGCTCAGAGGCGATCCGCGTTCCGGATGAGCTGCTCGTAGAAGCGAAGGACCTGCTGGACGTCGTCGACCGCGAGGCGCTCGTCGATGCCGTGCGGGCGGTGGATGTCGTCGGGGCGGATGTGGAACGGGAGGAAGCGGTAGACGTCGGCGCCGAGTGCGGCGTAGTGGCGCGAGTCCGTCGCGCCGAGCACCAGCGAGGGGACCACGATCGCACCCGGGAAGACCTCCCGGATGGTCCGGGCGATCGCGGTGAAGCCGCTCGACGTGACGCTCGACTCCGGCGACGGCTCGCTCAGCGTCGGGCCGAGTGTCGCGATCTGGACGCGGGTGTCCTTGACCGTCGTGCGGGCGTGCTCGAGCACGCCCGCCACGCTGTCGCCGGGCCGGATGCGGAAGTTGACGACGCCGCGCGCACGCACGGGGAGGACGTTCTCCTTGACGCCGCCCTCGACGATGGTCGGCGCCGTGGTCGTGCGGACGAGCGCGTCGGTCGCCGGCGACTCCGCCAGCCGGCCGCGTACGATGGGGCCGAAGAGCCAGAGGTTCGCGAGCGCGAGCCGGCTCGTGAAGCCCATCTCCGGCCCTGCGAACTCGAACAGGCGGCGCGCCGGACCGACGATGTCGGACGGGAGCGGATGGTGCTCGAGGGCGCGGATCGCCGCGGCCAGGATGCCGACCGCGGTCTCGGGCGGCGGCGTTGATGAGTGTCCGCCCTCGCTCTCGACCGTCAGCTCGACGCTCAGGTAGCCCTTCTCCGCGATGCCGATGAGCGCGACGGGAGCGGCCACGCCCGAGACGATCCCCTCCGTCACGGCACCGCCCTCGTCGAGGACGAACACGGGCGTGACCTTCCGCTCGGCGAGGAGACGCGCGATCGCGACGGCGCCCTGAGCGCCGCCCACCTCCTCGTCGTGGCCGAAGGCGAGGAGGACCGTGCGCCGAGGGACGAAGCCGTCCGCGACGAGGTGCTCCACCGCGTCGAGAAGGCCGACGAGCGAGGCCTTGTCGTCCATCGCGCCGCGTCCCCACACGAACCCGTCCGCGATCTCGCCGGCGAAGGGCGGATGCGTCCACGTGCCCTCGGTGGCCGGGTCGACCGGGACGACGTCCTGGTGCGCGAGGAGGAGGACGGGTGGGAGCGTGGGCTCCCGTCCCGTCCAGGTGAAGAGGAGGCTCCGGTTCGCGACCGTCTCCCGCGCGAGCGCGTGGTGGACGCGCGGGAAGGTGGTCTCGAGCCAGCCGGTGAAGGCCCGGAACGCCGCCGCGTCGAGCTCGGCCGGGTTCTGGTGCGACACCGTCCGGAAGCGGAGCGCCGCGGCGAGGCGGCCCGGCGCCCCGGCGTCGGGCGCCGTCGGCGGCAGCGGGGCCACCTCGACCTGTCGCGACCCGAACCGGAGCGTGTCGACGAGGAGGAGCAGCACGAGCCCGCCGAGCACCGCGGCAACGAGCCGGAAGGTCCGCCGCATCGCCCCGCGGACCTAGGGGATCGCCGGTGGGGGCGTCAAGCGGCACGCGCATTTCGCGCTTGCCTCCCCTGCCCCGCACCCGTAGAGACGGGCATGCTCGTCCGCTCGCTCGCCGCGGTTCTCGCGCTGGCCGTCGCCGTGCCGGCGGCGGAGGCGGCCACGCCCGCCGCCGGCTTCGCCGAGACGGACGTGATCGGGGGCCTCACGAACCCGACCGCCGCGGCCTTCCTCCCCGACGGTCGCATGCTGATCACGCAGCTCGGCGGGCAGCTCCTCCTCGTCGACGGCGGCGTCGTGACGACGCTCATCACGATCCCGGCCTGCGCGGTTCCCGGAAAGCTCGAGATCGGCCTCCTCGGCGTCGCGGTTCACCCCGACTATCCGGCCGACCGCCGCATCTATCTCTACCGGACGAGGCAGGGCGCGGGGCCGTGCGACGTCGCCGCGCCCGACCGCGTGAACGAGGTCATCTGCGTCGAGCTGGCACCGGGCGGCTCGGTCGACCCGGCGACGCTGCTGGTGCTCCTCTCCGGCATCCGGACCGACACGGGCTACCACAACGGCGGCGGCCTCCAGATCGGTCCCGACCGCAAGCTCTACGTCGGCGTCGGCGACACGGCGCTCGGCGACGGCGGCGCGCCGGGCACATCCACCAACCCCTACGCGCAGGATCCCCAGGCGCTCGAGGGGAAGATCCTCCGCCTGGAGCTCGACGGTTCGGTGCCCGCCGACAACCCGTTCGTCGGGCAGGCCGGCACGAACCCGCGCGTGTTCGCGCTCGGCTTCCGGAACCCGTTCCGGCTCGGGTTCGATCCGGTCACGCGCGAGCTGTGGGTGGGCGACGTGGGGCAGGACACGGTCGAGGAGCTCGACATCGTCGTCCCGGGCGGCAACTACGGCTGGCCGCGCTGCGAGGGGACGCTCCCCGCGGGCTGCGAGCATCCCGGCGACGTCGATCCCGCGTTCTCCTATCTGCACACCGGACCGACCGCGCTCGGCGACGCGGTGATCGGCGGCGCGTTCGCCGGCGGCGGCGCGTTCGCGGGGCTCGCGGGCGACTACTTCTTCGCCGACTTCGGCGGCGACTCGCACCCCGCAGTCGTCTACCACGCCGTGCTCGACGCCGGGCGGAGCACCTTCACCGGCGAGCCCACTCCCGTCGTGACGAGTGCCGATGGGCCGGTCGACGTCCTCTTCGGCCCGGACGGCGCGCTCTACTACGTCGCCTACGGCGCCGGCGTCGTCCGCCGCGTGACGACGCTCGGCGGGTCTTCGTCCGGCTGCGCGAGCGTCGCCACGTGCAGGGCGCAGGTCGCCGCGGCGCTGCCCGACCCGAGCCTCGCCGCGAGCCCGCCGGCGCGCAGGGTCGCGAAGCGGCTCGGCCGCCTCGAGCACAAGGCGGTGCTGGCCCTCGAGCACGCGGTGCGCGCGCGGAAGCCGCGGCACGCCTACGCGAAGGCGCGGAAGATGCTCGGGCAGCTCCTCGCCGCCGCACGCAGCGCCGGCGCGCGGGGCACGCTCGGGGTGCCGCTCGACGCGATCGAGTCCTCCGTCGCCGCGCTCCTCGCGGTGCTCCCGACCTGAGCCCTCACGCGGGGAAGGTCGCGATCAGCTCCTCCAGGCGGGCGTGCGCGTCACGGAGGATCGGCTCCCCGTCGCCCGGAAGGAGGACGTCGACGTCGAGCGCGCCGAGCGCCTCGACGCTCGCGCGGAGCCGCGGGACGTCGTCGATGACCTTCTCGCGGAGGAGGGAGAGCTTCCCGGGCGGGTTCCCGATCACGGCGTCGCCGATGATGAGGAGGCGACGCTTCGGGCAGTGCAGCGCCACCTCGCCCGGCGACTTCCCCGGGACGCCGAGGACCGTGAACGGCCCGATCCGCGCGCCGGCGTGCAGCTCGGCGTCGATCGTGGCGCCCTGCCCGCGCGCGTAGGACGCGTCCGCCGGATGGATCGCCACCGGCGCGCCCGTCCGCTCGCGGACGAGGTTCGCGCGGCGCACGTGGTTCCGGTTGGTGATCAGGATGCGCGCGACGCCGTCGCGCACGAGCCGGCTGAGGACCTCCTCCGACGGCTCGACCGGGTCGATGCAGAGGTTCCCCTCCGGATGGTGGACGAGGTAGCCGTTGAAGTTGTAGCGGTGTGGCTCCGAGAACCACGACCACGTGAGGATGCCGTCGACGATCTCGTGC
>CAZLYE010000320.1:0-4238 GCA_964562865.1 uncultured Binatia bacterium (SeqCode)
GCCCTGCGCGTGCCCGAAGAGCTCGGCCTCGAGCAGCGAGTCGTGCATCGCCGCGCAGTCGACGACGACGAACGGCGCGCGCGCCCGCGGACCCCGGCGGTGCAGCTCGCGGGCCACGACCTCCTTGCCGCTGCCGCTCTCGCCGGTGATCAGCACGGTCGCATCGGAGCCCGTCACGCGCTCGACGAGGTCGTACAGCCGCCGCATGGCCGCGCTGTCGCCGACCAGCTCGCCGGGCCCGCCCGTCCCACCGACCGCGCGTCGCAGCCGCTCCACCTCCGCCACGAGGGCCCGATGCTGCAGCGCGCGCTCGAGCGTGACGATCAGCGCGTCGGTCTCGACCGGCTTCGTGATGAAGTCGTACGCGCCGACGCGGATCGCCGCGATCGCCGTCTCGATCGTCCCGAAGGCGGTCATCACGACCACTGGGACGTCGGGCCGCCGGTCGACGATCCGCTCGCACAGCTCGAGGCCGGTCATGCCGGCCATCTTGAGGTCGGTGAGGACGACGTCGGCGTCGCCGGATGCCAGCCGTTCGAGCGCGGCTTCCGGCGACGTGGTCCAGTCGACGGTGAACCCGCGCCCGGCAAGCCGCACCTCCAGGAGCGCGCACACGTCCTGGTCGTCGTCGACGATGAGGACGCGCCCCCTCGGGGTCCTCAAGGTCTCGCGGCCCCCGGCCGACATATCGAGAGCCCCGATGTCCCCTGCCTGCCCCGACCTCGCCACGCCGGTACACATCGGCGGATCGTCGTCGGAACTTCAATTGCCCGCCTGACGATGCGCTCCTCCGTCGAACGGGCGGCCGGCGCCGCGCTCTGGGTCGCGCTCACCACGCTCGCGGCCCTGTCCGTGACCGACTACTGGGGCACGGCCCACTTTCTCGCCACCAGCGAGCAGGTGAACCACGCCCACCAGGTCCTCGATCAGCTCGACCTCCTGCTCGCGCAGGTGACGGACGCCGAGACGGGCCAGCGCGGGTATCTCATCACCGGCGCCTCGCGCTACCTCGAGCCGTACGAGCGGGCGGTCGCCCAGGTCGCGGACACCCTCGACACGCTGCGGACGACGACCGCCGGCGACGAGGCCCAGCGGGACCGCATCCGCCGCCTGACGCCGCTCGTGGCGCGCCGGCTCGCCCTCCTCGGATCGACGATGGACGTCCGCACCCGGGACGGATTCGAGGCGGCGCGGCGGATGATCCTGACCGACGGCGAAAAGGACGTGATGGACGCGATCCGGGCGCTCGTCGGCGAGACGGCCGGCGACGAGCGCCGCATCCTGGCCGACCGTTCCCGCGCCGCGCGGCAGAGCGCGCGGCGGACGATCGTGATCGTCCTCGGCGGCGACCTGGTCGCCTTCTTTCTGGCGGCCGCATGCAACATGGTCGCGATCCGCGGGCTCGCCGGGCGCAAGCGTCACGAGGCCGCGTTGGAGTCGGCGCGCCGGCGGGCCGAGGCGCAGGCCGACGAGCTCCGCGCGCTCGCCCGCGCCCTCGACGAGGCACGGCAGGCGGCCCAGGGCGCCTCGCGGCTCAAGTCCGAGTTCCTCGCAAACGTGAGCCACGAGATACGCACCCCCATGGCGGCGATCCTGGGCTACACCGAGCTCCTCGCCGACCCCGCAACGCCCGACCGCAAGCGCGCCGACGCCATCGAGATCATCCGGCGCAACGGCGATCATCTCATCGCCGTGATCAACGACGTCCTCGATCTGTCGAAGATCGAGGCGGGCAAGCTCGTCGTCGAGCGGATCCCGTGCTCCCCCTTCGACGTCGTGGCGGAGGTGACCTCGTTGATGCGGTCCCGCGCGGAGACGAAGGGGTTGGCCTTCGGCGTCGCGTATCGGACCCCGATCCCCGAGACCGTCACCACGGATCCGACCCGCCTGCGTCAGATACTCATCAACCTGATCGGAAACGCGATCAAGTTCACGCCGTCGGGGTCCGTGCGCGTCGAGTTGGCCCTCGAGACGGCGGCCTCGCCGCGGCTCGTGTTCGCCGTCGTCGACACGGGGATCGGCCTCGCTCCCGAGGAGCAGGCCCGCATCTTCGGACCGTTCGCGCAGGCCGACGCATCGACGACGCGACGCTTCGGCGGCACCGGCCTCGGACTCGCGATCTCCAAGCGGCTGGCGGAGATGCTCGGGGGCGAGATCGCCGTCGTGAGCGCGCGCGCCCGCGGCAGCACGTTCTCGCTCGCCGTCGACCCGGGTCCGCTCGACGGCGTGGCGATGGCCGTCGACCGGCCGCGCGAGCCCGCCGCGGCACCCGAGGCGCCCGAGGAACCCGCAGCGCGTCTCGTCGGCCGGATCCTCGTCGCGGAGGACGGGCCCGACAACCGCCAGCTCATCGCGTTCCATCTGCGGGCGGCGGGGGCGAGCGTGATGCTCGCGGCGGACGGTCTGGTCGCCTGCGAGCTCGTCTCCACCGCCGCCCTGGCCGGGACGCCGTTCGACCTGATCCTGATGGACGTCCAGATGCCCGGGCTCGACGGCTACGCCGCGACCAGGCGGCTCCGGGCCGGGGGCTACCGCGGGCCGATCATCGCCCTCACGGCCCACGTGCTCGCGGCCGACCGCGAGCGTTGCCTCGAGGCCGGCTGCGACGACTTCGCCACCAAGCCGATCGCCCGGCGCGCGCTGCTCGACCTCGTCCGACGCCATCTGCCTGCACGCGAAGCCGTCCCGCCGATCGTGAGCGACGTCGCCGACGACCGGGAGCTCGCCGAGGTGCTCGCGGCATTCGTCCGCCGGCTCCCCGACCGGCTCGCCGCCATGGAGCGCGCGCTCGGTCTCCGCGACCTCGAGAGCCTCGCGATGCTCGCCCACCAGATGCGCGGTGCCGCGAGCGGCTACGGCTTTCCGGCGATCACCGATGCGGCGGCCGCCCTCGAGTCGGCGGCGAGGACGCACGGCCAGGTGGAGCGGCGGCTCGCCGACCTCGTGCTGCTCTGCCGGCGCGCCCGCGCCGAAGCGGGCCCCCTCTAGCCGGCGACGGGCCGTCGGACGCCGGAGCCGGTGGCCACGTCCCGCTCAGGGTGCGCCGAGGAGACGCACGAGTCGCCAGGCCGGGCGCGGCCCGGCGGCTTCGATCACCGCCGCGACGTTGCCCGCGTGGTCGACCAGCAGCGCGGTCTCCCCCGTGCTCCGGGGCGCGCGCAGGCCGCCGAGCGCCTCCTGCTGTCCGCGGCGGAGGCGGACCAGATCGTCGGACGGCGTGGAGAACGTGGCGTAGCCCGCGAGCGCCTCGCGCACGGGGACGAGCGGAAGCGCGGCGTCCGCGACGAGAAGAGCAGCGAGCGGCGCCGCGTCGGCGATCCGGAATGCACCCACCTGCGTGCGCCGAAGGGCCTCGAGATGCCCGACGGTCCCGAGCACCCGCGCGAGGTCGGCCGCGAGCACGCGTACGTACGTGCCCTTCGAGCACGCGACGTCGAAGTCGATCGCGTCGGGTGTGCGGAGCACGAGCCCGAGGTGCGTGACCTCGATGTCGCGTGGCTCGCGCGGCACCTCGATGCCGCGCCGTGCGAGCTTGTAGAGCGGCACCCCGTCGCGCTTGAGCGCCGAGTACATGGGTGGGACCTGCGCCTGACGCCCGGTGAAGCGGGTGGCGACCGCGTCGACCGTCATCTGGTCGAGCGCGGGCACGGCGGCCGTCTCGACCGGCTCGCCCGTCCGGTCGAGCGTGTCGGTCGCCGTCCCGAGCCGGATCGTTCCCGTGTAGCGATTGTCCTCGAGCAGGAGATACCGCGCGACCTTGGTCGCCTCGCCGAGGCAGAGCGGCAGCAGCCCGCTCGCGAAGGGATCGAGCGTCCCCAAGTGGCCGATCTTGGTCCGTCCGAGCCGCGGCTTGAGCGCGCGGATCACGCCGGCCGACGTCGTGCCCTCCGGCTTGTCGACCAGCAGCAGGCCGGTCATGGCTCGTCGTCCGGGTCCGGCCGCGTCGACCGGAGCAGGTCGTCCACGCGCCGCGCGGTGTCCGGCGTCGTGTCGTACTCGAAGCGCAGCTCGGGCGTCACGCGGAGACCGAGCGCGCGGCCCACCTCCCGGCGGAGGAACGTCGACGCGCGGCGGAGCGCGTCCAGCGTGGCGGCGTGCGCGTCCTCGGGGCCGAGCGTACGGAAGTAGACGCGGGCGACGCGCAGGTCCGGCGACATCCGGACGCCGGTCAGCGTGACGTCGCGGAGCCGTCTTTTCGCGCACATAGAATGCCTGGGCCTCGGCCGGCGGGATAACGC
>CAZLYE010000321.1:0-6620 GCA_964562865.1 uncultured Binatia bacterium (SeqCode)
ACCGCATGGCCGAGGTCGCGGAGATAGGTGGCGAGATGAGTGCGGATACCGGCGTCGTCGTCGACGATGAGCACGCTCGCCATCGAATGCCTCAGCCCCGCGGCAGCTCCAGCGTGAAGCGGCTGCCGCGACCCATCTCGCTCTCGAGGAGCACGCGGCCGCCATGTGCCTGCACTATGTCGCGGACGATCGCGAGTCCGAGTCCGGCGGCCCCGACGCTGCCGTCGTGGCCCTGGACGAAGCGCTCGAAGATGCGCTCCCGCTGGTCCTCCGGAATGCCGGGGCCGGTGTCCGAGACGACGATCCGCGCGATCCCGTCGTCGGGGATCGCCTCGACGGTGACCCGCCCCCCACGGGGCGTGTAGCGGAGGGCGTTCGTGACCAGGTTGGAGAGCGCCCAGGTGAGCTTGGTGGCGTCGCCCGTGATGGTCGCGCCGTCCTGCGGAGCGGACGATTCGAGGGCGATCCCCCGCTCCACCGCCTGGAGCGCGAACAGCTCGGCGACGCGGGCGACCACCGCCCGGAGGTCGACGCGCTGGCGTTCGAGCGCGATGGTCATGGCCCGCGAGCGCGAGACCTCGAGTAGCCGCTGCGCCACGTCCTCGAGCCGTCCCACGTCGCGGTGGACCGCCCCGACCAGCTCGCCCCGCCGGCCGTCGAGCGGTGCCAGGGCATGCTCGAGCAGCTCGACGCCCATGCGCATCGACTGGAGCGGCGTCCGGAGCTCGTGGGAGAGCGTCGCCATGAGCTGCTCGCGGCGCGCCTCCTGGTCGCGGAGATGCGTCACGTCCTGGAGCACGAGGATGTGGCCGGCGTGCGCCCCGCTCCGGTCACGGAACGGCGTTGGTCGCAGCACGTAGAAGTGATCACGCCCGCGGTGGAAGAGCGCCACCTCCACGCTCTCGCCCTCTCGCTCGGGGTGCTCGAGGAAGTCGCGGACCGCGGCCCGGAGTCGGACGTAGTGGGGGTGGTTCGTGCCGAGCGCTTCGAAGCGGTGCCGGAGCGCCTCGGTCCGCTCGCAGCCGAGGATGGCGCACGCGACGTCGTTCACGTGCACGATGACGCCGTCCCCGTCGAGGACCACCAGACCGTCCTCGATGCTCTCGATGACCGCCTCGACCAGATCGACGCGGCTGCGCTCGATCGCGAGCGCCGCCTGGCCGGCCAGGGCGTCGAGGAGCTGGCGCTGGTCCAGGGAGAGCCGTGACCCGAGACGCTGGGCCTGCAGCGCGAGCACGCCGACCGCCCCCCGCACGGTGCTGAGCGGGACGTGCAGCCACTCGCCGCCGGGGAGCGTCTCCGTGCCCCGTCCCGTGGGCTGGTCGTGCTCCCAGGCCCAGGTGGCCGTCGCCTGCTCCGACGGACCGGGCTGCGCGTCGGCGGGGTACGTCGCGCGGACCATCAGCCGGTTGACGTCGGGGAGAAGGAGCGCCGCGGGCGCGCCGAGTGCCTGGGCCACGTGCGTTGCGATGGCGCGACAGAGGTCGTCGATCGTCGCCGCGCCGGTGATCGCGCGCCCGAACGCGTAGAGGGCAGCCGCGCGCGCCTCGCGGCGTCGGGCCGCCTCCGCCTGGTCGCGGACGCGTGCCGTGAGCTGGCTCGTGAGCGCCGCCACGACGAGGAAGGCGACGAGCGACAGGTACTCCTGCGGGTCCGTCATCCGCAGCGAGTAGAAGGGCACCGTGAAGAAGAAGTCGTAGACGAGGACGCTCAGCACGGCGGCGAGGATCGACGGCTCGAGGCCTCCGGCCACCGCGCTCAGGAGGACGGCCGCGAGGAAGAACATGCCGGGGTCGCGGAGTGGCAACACGGTCATGACGCCGGCCGCGGCGAGACCCGCGCCCCCGACGAATGCCGCCGCGAAGACGTAGCCGCGCAGCGACGGCCGTTGCCGGGCCGCGTGAACGGGGAAGGCACGCTCCTGCCGCTGCGCGCCCCTGGCGTCCGCGGAGAGGACCCGCACGTCGACGGGCCCCCGGCGCTGGATGAGACGCTCCACGACGGAGAACGACCACCGGGCGCGCCACCGCGAGCGCGGCAGATCGCCGACGAGGATCTCGCTCACGTTGTGCTCGCGCGCGTAGCGCGCGAGCTCCTCGGCGACGTCCTGGCCGGGGATCACGACGGCCTCGCCCCCGAGCTGCTCGGTGAGACGGAGCGCCCGCCCGAGGCGCTCGCGCCGGACGTCGGGCCAGTGCCGGAAGCGCGGCGGCTCGACGAAGACCGCCATCCAGGGCGCGTCGCGGCGCTCGGAGAGGCGGCGGGCGGCCCGCACGAGGCGCTCGTCGAGCGGTCCGCCGCTCACCGCGACCATGATCCGCTCGCCGACCGCCCAGTGCCCCTCGCCCGCCTGCGTCCGCAGGTAGGCCTGCATCTGGTCGTCGACGTGCTCGGCGGCCTCGCGGAGCGCGAGCTCGCGGAGCGCGGTCAGGTTGCTCGGACGGAAGTAGCTGCGGATCGCGCGCTCGGCCTGTTCCGGGACGTAGACCTTGCCCTCCTGGAGGCGCTGGATCAGCTCCTCGGGCGAGAGATCGATGAGCTTGATCTCGTCCGCCCGGTCGAGGATGCGATCGGGGATCGTCTCCCGGACGCGCACGCCCGTGATCTGCGCGACGACGTCGTTGAGGCTCTCGAGGTGCTGGATGTTCACCGTCGTGTAGACGTCGATCCCGGCGTCGAGGATCTCCTCGACGTCCTGGAAGCGCTTCGGGTGGCGGCTGCCCGGTGCGTTCGTGTGGGCGAGCTCGTCGACGACGACGATCGCCGGCCGGCGGGCGAGGATGCCGTCGAGGTCCATCTCCTCGAGGGCCTGCCCCCGGTACTCGAGGCGGAGCCGCTGGATCACCTCGAGCCCGTCGAGGAGGGCCCGGGTCTCCGGGCGGCCGTGCGTCTCGACCACGCCGACGACCAGGTCGGCGCCCTGCCGCCGGCGCTCCTGCGCGGCCTGCAGCATCGCGTAGGTCTTGCCGACGCCCGGCGCGGCGCCGACGAACACCTTGAGCCGGCGCCGCTCCTCGCGCGCCGCCTCGACCAGCAGCGCCTCAGGCGAGGGCCGGCGCTCGATCTCGGAACGCTCCCGCGCCACGGCGGGTCATTCTCTCAGGACCCGGTTCGGCCATCCAGAGCGAGGTTCAGCCCGAGCACGTTGACCCTCGCCTCGCCGAGGACGCCGAGCTGTCGGGGCTCCGTGTACCGATCGATGAGCGCCTGGACGTCGGCCAGTTGCATGTTCCGGAGGCGGGCCACCCGCGGCGCCTGGTAGCGGGCCGCCGCCGGGCTGATGTGCGGGTCGAGCCCGCTGGCGGACGACGTCACCAGGTCGACCGGGATCCGGTCGGTGTTCCCGGGATCCGCGGCGTGGAGGGCGTCGATGCGGGCCTGTACCGCGTCGTGCAGGGCGTCGCTCAGGGGCCCGAGGTTCGATCCCGACGACGCCGCCGCGTTGTACGGGGCCGGACCCGTCGCAGAGAGGCGGCTCCAGAAGTACTTCGGGTCGTCGAACGGCTGGCCGATCAGGTCGGAGCCAACGACGCGGCCGTGGTCGACGACGAGGCTCCCGTTCGCCCGCGCGGGAAAGAGGATCTGCGCGAGCGCCGTGAACCCGAGCGGGTACACGATCCCGGTGAGCACCGTCAGGAGGAGCAGCATGACGAATGTGGGGCGAAGCTGGGCGCGGATATCCATCAGAGGACCCTCAGGCGGCTCCGAGCGCGACGAGCACGAGGTCGATCGCCTTGATGCCGATGAACGGGGCGATGATGCCCCCGAGACCGTAGATGAGGAGGTTGTCGCGGAGAAGGATCGCGGCGCCCACCGCACGGTACCGCACGCCGCGCAACGAGAGAGGAATGAGGGCGATGATGATGAGCGCGTTGAAGATGACGGCGGAGAGGATCGCGCTCGAGGGGGTGGCGAGGCGCATCACGTTGAGCGCGCCGAGCGCGGGATAGGTGGCGGCGAAGGCGGCGGGGATGATGGCGAAGTACTTCGCCACGTCGTTCGCGATGCTGAACGTCGTGAGCGCGCCGCGGGTCATCAGGAGCTGCTTGCCGATCTCGACGATCTCGATGAGCTTCGTCGGGTTCGAGTCGAGGTCGACCATGTTGCCGGCCTCCTTCGCGGCCTGCGTACCGGTGTTCATGGCGACCGCGACGTCCGCCTGCGCGAGGGCGGGCGCGTCGTTCGTGCCGTCTCCCGTCATCGCGACGAGCTTCCCGCCGGTCTGCGTCTCGCGGATCAGCTTGAGCTTCGCCTCGGGCGTCGCCTGCGCGAGGAAGTCGTCCACGCCCGCCTCGGCCGCGATCGCGGCGGCCGTGAGCGGATTGTCCCCGGTGATCATCACGGTCTTGATGCCCATGCGGCGCAGCTCGGCGAACCTCTCACGGATGCCGCCCTTCACAATGTCCTTGAGCTGCACCGTGCCGAGGACGCGTGGCCCGTCGGCGACGACCAGCGGCGTCCCGCCCTCCTTCGCGATCCCCTCGACCGTCTGCCGGACCGTCTCGGGAAGCCGGCCGCCGAGCTCCTGGACGTGCGCCTCGATCGCGTCGGCCGCGCCCTTGCGGATCTGCCGCCCGTCGAAGTTGACGCCGCTCATGCGGGTGTGCGCGCTGAACGGTACGAAGCTCGCGCCGAGGGCGTGGACGTCGCGCTCCCGGATGCCGTAGCGCTCCTTCGCGAGCACGACGATGCTCCGGCCTTCCGGCGTCTCGTCGGCGAGCGACGCCAGCTGCGCGGCGTCGGCGAGCGCGTCCTGGCCGATGCCGTCAGACGGCAGGAACGCCGTCGCCTGCCGGTTCCCGAGCGTGATCGTGCCCGTCTTGTCGAGGAGGAGAACGTCGATGTCGCCCGCCGCCTCGACCGCGCGGCCCGACATCGCGATGACGTTCGCCTGGATCATCCGGTCCATGCCGGCGATGCCGATCGCCGAGAGGAGCCCGCCGATCGTCGTCGGGATGAGGCAGACGAGCAGGGCCACCAGGACCGTGACGGTCACGGGCGTGCCCTGACCCGTCTCGTGCACGGCGTAGATCGAGAACGGCAGCAGCGTCACGGTGGCCAGGAGGAAGATGATCGTGAAGCCCGCGAGGAGGATGTTGAGGGCGATCTCGTTCGGCGTCTTCTGTCGCTTGGCGCCCTCGACCATGGCGATCATCCGGTCGAGGAACGTCTCGCCCGCCTCGGACGTGATGCGGACGACCAGCCAGTCCGAGAGCACGCGCGTGCCGCCGGTGACCGCGCTCCGGTCGCCGCCGCTCTCGCGGATGACGGGCGCGCTCTCGCCCGTGATCGCGCTCTCGTCGACCGACGCGACGCCCTCGACGACCTCGCCGTCGCTCGGGATGAACTCGCCCGTCTCCACCAGGACGACGTCGTTCCTGCGGAGCTCCGAGCTGCGCACGGTGCTGGTCCGCGCCTTGGCCGGCGAGAACGAGCCGTTCGTCGGGCGGACGTCGAGCCGCTTCGCGGTGATCTCCCGCCGCTGCCGGCGGAGCTCGTCGGCCTGGGCGGCGCCGCGCCCCTCGGCCATCGCCTCGGCGAAGTTCGCGAAGACGACCGTGAACCAGAGCCACAGGGAGACCGCGAGGATGAACCCCGCCGGCGCCTCGCCGTGACCACCGATCGCCTGGAAGAACAGGGCCGTGGTCAGCACGCTGCCGATCTCGACCACGAACATCACCGGGTTCTTCACCTGATGGCGTGGGTCGAGCTTCCAGAAGGAGCGGACGATCGCCCGGCGCACGATCGCCGGCTCGAAGAGTGGACGGGCCTTCTTGTGACCGTGGGGCATGATGGCCTCAGCGCTAGAGCATCAGGTGCTCGACGACGGGGCCGAGCGCCAGTGCGGGGAGGAAGGTGAGCGCGCCGACGATGATGACGACGCCGATGAGCAGGATGACGAAGAGCGGCGTGTGCGTGGGGAGCGTCCCCGAGCCCGCCGGCACGAGCTTCTTCTGCGCGAGCGAGCCGGCGATCGCGAGCGTCGGGATGGCGAGCCAGTACCGCGCGAAGAGCATCGCGACCCCGCCGAGCAGGTTGTAGAAGGGCGTGTTCGCGTTGAGGCCGGCGAACGCGCTGCCGTTGTTGTTCCCCATCGAGCTGAACGCGTAGAGGATCTCGCTGAAGCCGTGCGCGCCCGAGTTGGCGCGGCTCGATAGGCCCGCGTCGGTCACGCACGCGATCGCGGTGCACACGAGCACGAGGAGCGGCGGGATCAGGATCACGAGCGACGCCATCTTCATCTCGTACGCCTCGATCTTCTTCCCGAGGTACTCGGGCGTCCGCCCGACCATGAGGCCGGCGACGAACACCGCGACGATCGCGAAGACGAGCATCCCGTAGAGACCCGAGCCGACCCCGCCGTAGATCACCTCGCCCAGCTGGATCATGAACAGCGGCACGAACCCGCCGAGCGGCAGGAACGAGTCGTGCATGGCGTTGACCGAGCCATTCGAGGCCGCGGTCGTGGCGGTGGCCCACAGAGCTGAATTCGTGATGCCGAAACGGACTTCCTTGCCTTCCATGTTGCCGCCCGGCTGAACGCTGCTGGCAACCGAGTCCACGCCGAGTGCCGTGATCTTGGGAATCCCCTGGAACTCGGCCCAGACGCAGACAGCCAG
>CAZLYE010000322.1:0-3028 GCA_964562865.1 uncultured Binatia bacterium (SeqCode)
CCTCGACGCCGCGTGGGCGCGCGTCGGCCACGACGTCGCCGTCCAGGGAAACCTCGATCCGCTCGTGCTCCTCGCACCGATCGCGGAGATCCGGGCGCAGGCGGCGGCCGTCCTCGGCCAGGCGGCGGGGCGGCCCGGACACGTCTTCAACCTCGGGCACGGTATCCTGCCGCAGACGCCGGTCGACCACGTGCGCGCGCTCGTCGACGCGGTCCACGAGCTCTCGGTCCGGTGACGGACGCCGACGCCGTCCTGCTGATCGCGTTCGGCGGGCCGACGCGGCCGGAGGAGATCCGTCCGTTCCTCGCGAACGTCCTGCGCGGGCGAAACGTGCCGCCGGAGCGGGTGGAGGCGGTGGTCCGGCACTACGAGGAGATCGGCGGCCGCTCGCCGCTGAACGATCTCACCTTCCGCCAGGCACGGAAGCTCGAATCGGCGCTCGGGGCGACCGGCCCGGCGCGTCCCGTCTACGTCGGCATGCGGAACTGGGAGCCGTCCATCCGCGACACGGTGACCCGCATGGCCGACGACGGCGTCCGCCGGGCGGTGGGTCTCATCCTCGCGCCGCACGCGAGCGAGGCGAGCCGCGAGCGGTACGTCGAGGACGTCGACGCCGCCCGTGCCGCGCTCGGGAGCCGCGCGCCCGAGATCCGCTGGGCCGGTGCCTGGCACACGCATCCCCTCTTCGTGACGGCCGTGGCCGACGCCGTCGTCGCCGCGCTCGTGACGATCCCCGCCGCGCGCCGCGCCGCCGCGCCGCTCGTCTTCACCGCGCACAGCATCCCGCGGTCGATGGCCGACCGCTCGCCGTACGTCGAGCAGGTGACGGCGTCGGCGCGCGCGGTCGCGGAGAGGCTCGGCCGCACGCGCTGGCAGGTCGCCTGGCAGAGCCGGAGCGGGAGCCCGCACGAGCCGTGGCTCGAGCCCGACGTGAGCGACGCGCTCCGGAGAATCCATGCGGAAGGCGCCGCCGATGCGGTGGTCGTGCCCGTCGGCTTCGTCGTCGACCACGTCGAGGTGCTCTACGACCTCGACGTGGAGGCGCGGGCGACCGCGCGGACCCTCGGCCTCGGCTGGGCGCGCGCCGGCACGGTGAACGATCATCCCGTCTTCGTCCGGATGCTGGCCGAGGTGGTGGCGGAGGGCGGACGATGAAGCGGGTCGCGGTGGTCGGCGCCGGCATCGCCGGGCTCGCCGCCGCGCACCGCCTGGTCGAGCGCCGCGAGACCGAGGTGGTGCTGCTCGAGGCGGCCGGGCGCGCGGGCGGCACGATCGTCACCGAGCGCACGGGCGGCTTCACGATCGAGGGCGGCCCGGACGCGATCCTCACCGAGAAGCCGTGGGCGGCCGAGCTGTGCGAGCGCGTCGGCGTGCCACTCATCGGTATGCGGGAGGGCGAGCGCCGGACGTACGTCGTCCGCCGCGGGCGCCTCGTCGCCCTCCCCGAGGGATTCCTCCTCCTCGCGCCGACGGACCTCCGGGCGCTCGCCCGCTCCCCTGTCTTCTCCTGGCACGGCAAGCTCCGGATGGCGCTCGACCTGCTCCTCCCCCGCGCGCGCGGCGACGCGGACGAGAGCCTCGGCTCGTTCGTCCGCCGGCGGCTCGGGCGCGAGGCGCTCGAGCGGGTCGCGCAGCCGCTCGCCGGCGGGATCTACACCGCGGACGTCGAGCGGCTCTCGCTGGCCGCGACCATGCCGCGTTTCCGCGAGCTCGAGCGCCGGCACCGGAGCGTCATCCTCGGACTGCGCGCGCAGGCGGGCGGCGAACGCGCCGCGGGCGCGCGATACTCGATGTTCGTCGCGCCCGCCGAGGGCATGGGCGCGCTCGTCGACGCGCTCGCGCGACGCCTCCCCGAGGGCGTGCTCCGCCTCCGCGCACCCGTGGTCGGCATCGCCCATGCCGACGGGCGCTGGCGTCTCCGGGCCGGCGGGGAGCCGATCGCCGCCGATGCGCTCGTGGTCGCGGCGCCGGCCCACGCCGCGGCGGCGCTCTGCGATCCGGTGGACGCCGCGCTCGGCCGGGAGCTCCGCGCGATCGAGTACGCCTCGTCCGCCACGGTGACGCTCGCGTACCGCGCCGCCGACGCCGCCGGGCTCCGCGGCTTCGGCTTCGTCGTGCCCGCGATCGAGCGCCGGGCCCTCATCGCCTGCACGTGGGCCGGGCGGAAGTTTCCGGGCCGCGCGCCGGAGGGCGCCGAGCTGGTGCGCGGATTCGTCGGCGGCGCGCTCCGGCCGGACCTCGTGGAGCTGGACGACGCCGCGCTCGCCGAGACGGTCCGCGGGGACCTCCGCGAGCTCGCCGGCATCACGGCGGCCCCGACGCTCGTCCGCGTGCACCGGCACCGGCGCGCGATGCCGCAGTACGCCGTCGGCCACCTGGACCGCGTCGCCGCGATCGAGGCGCGCGCGGCGGCGCTGCCGGCGCTCGCGCTCGCGGGCGCCGCCTACCGCGGCGTCGGCATTCCGGACTGCGTGCGCGGCGGTGAGGCTGCGGCGGACGCCGTCCTCTCCGCGATCAGGACGGCGACCGGATAGGCGAAGACGATCTGGTCGCCCTGGCGGCGCGTCCGCATCCCGAGGCCGTCGTCCGCGAGCGAGTCGGTGAAGAGCCGCCGGATGACCTCGGCGTCGCCCGGGCGCGGAAAGGAGCGCGCGAGCAGGCCCTCGAGATCGCTGCGGAGCTCGTACGACGCGATCCGCGGCGTGCCGAGCCCCGTCTCGGCGAAGAGCGCCTCCATCTCCGCGCGGGGCAGCGCACGGACGTGGGACGGGTCGCGGAGCCTCTCCATCCGATCGAAGGCGGCGGCGCGCGCCGGATCGGGCGCGACGTCCACCAGTGCGATCCGTCCGCCGGGCGCGCAGACGCGGCGCATCTCGGCGAGCACCGCCCCCGGCTCGACGAAGTGGTGGAACGCGAAGCGCGAGACGACGATCGAGAACGATGCGTCGGGATACGGCAGCGGGACGACGTCGCCGACGTCCCACGCGACGTTCGCGAGCCCCTTCTCCGCCGCGAGCGCGCGCGCCCG
>CAZLYE010000323.1:0-5391 GCA_964562865.1 uncultured Binatia bacterium (SeqCode)
GCTCTCGCCGAGCCCGAGCCCCCAGAGGCCGCCCGACCCGAACGCGATGAACGACTGCTGCAGCTGGAAGTTGATCCCGAGCGGGTCGTGGTCCGGGTAGAGGAAGGCGACGATGCGCGCCCAGCGGTACGGCGCCTTCCAGACGAGGTACGCGAGCCCGGGGAGCGCCCCGAGGGCGGGGAGTGCGAGGAGTCGCGCCGGCACGCCGCCGACGAACAGCATCACGACCAGTATCCCCGCCGCGAGGGCGGCGGTCCCGAAGTCGGGCTCGAGGAGGACGAGCCCGGCGATCACGCCCACGACCAGGTAGTGCGGGAGGACGCCCAAGTGGAAGGTCGAGAGACGCTCGCCCTTCTTCACCATGGAGCGCGCGAGGTAGAGGACCACCGCGAACTTCGCGACCTCCGACGGCTGCACGCCGAGCGGTCCGAGGTGCAGCCAGCGGCGCGCGCCGCCGCGCGTGAGCCCCACGCCCGGCACGAGGACTAGGACGAGCGCCACGATGACGGCGGCGAGGAGCGGGTAGGCCACGCGGCGGTACGTCTCGGAGGACAGGCGCGAGGCGACGACGGCGACGATCGTGCCGAGCCCGATCGATAAGAGGTGCTTGCGGAAGAAGAGGAGCGAGTCACCGAACCGGTCCTGCGCGTAGAAGTAGCTCACGTTGAACACCATCACGACGCTCAGGCCGACGAGCGCCGCGACCGCCAGGAGGAGCCACGGATCGCCCCCGAGCGCGCCCACCACGCGGGGACGCTGCCCTGCGAGCGGACCGCGGAAGGCGGGTGCGGACGGGACCGGGGCCGCGGCGCCCGTCACGCGAGGGCCTCGACGGCCGCGCGGAACGCCTCGCCGCGCGCCGCGTAGTCGGCGAACATGTCGAAGCTCGCGCACGCGGGGGCGAGGAGCACCGTGTCCCCGGTCCGGGCGACGGCCGCCGCCCGCCCGACCGCCGCCTCGAGGGTGCGAACGCGCTCCACCGGCACGCCGGCGGCCCCGAGCGCGCCCTCGATCGCGTCGCCCGCGGCGCCGAAGACGAGTGCCAGGCGGACCTTCCCCGTCGCGCGGGCGGCGAGCGGCCCGTAGCCGCCGCCCTTGTCGACGCCGCCGGCGAGCAGGACGACCGGCCCGGCGAACGAGTCGAGGCTCTTCGCGGCCGCCCCGACGTTCGTCGCCTTCGAGTCGTCGTACCACGCGACGCCGCCGCGCTCGCGGACGAGCGTCAGGCGGTGGGGGAGCGGCGCCATCTCGTCGACCGCGGTCTGGACCGCGGCCGGCGGCGCGCCCGCGAGGCGGGCCACCGTCACCGCCGCGAGGATGTTCTCCAGGTTGTGGCGACCGGTGAGGCGGGTCCGGCCGATGGGATAGCGCTCCTCGGGCGCATCCGGCAGGCGGAGGGCGACGAAGCCCTCCCCCGCGAACGCCCCACACGCGACGGGCGCCGCGCCGAAGGAGACGAGGCGCGCGCGGACCCCGGCGACGGCGGACCACGCCTCGGCGTCGTCCCGGTTCGCGACCGCGAAGTCGCCCGCTTCCTGCGTCGCGAAGAGCCGCGCCTTCGCCTCGCGGTACTCGGCGAAGGTCCCGTGCCGGTCGAGGTGGTCGGGGGTGACGTTCAGCAGGCAGCCGACGCGCGGCCGGAACCGCTCCACCCACTCGAGCTGGAAGCTCGAGACCTCCGTGACCGCGACGTCGATCTCCTGCCCGACGGCCGCGATGAGCGGCGTGCCGAGGTTGCCACCCGTGAACGTGCGGTAGCCGGCGCGCGCGAGCGCGAGCCCGACGAGGCTCGTCGTGGTGCTCTTGCCGTTCGTCCCGGTGATCGCGACGATCGGGCACGAGAGGAGCCACGACGCGACCTCGATCTCGCTCCGCACCGGGATGCCGCGGCGGACGGCGGCCGCGAGGACGGGCGCGTCACGGGGCACGGCGGGGCTCGGCACGACGAGGTCCATCCCCGCGAGGAGACCGGGCCCGTCCTCGCCGAGACGCAGCTCGACGCCAGCGGGCAGCGCGCCGGGGCCGAGCGATTCGGCCGTGCCGCGGTCGGCCGCGCGCACCGCGACGCCCCGGGCGGCGAGCGTCGCCGCGACCGCTCGCCCGGTCCGGCGAAGGCCGAGCACCAACACCCGACCGGGGAGGTCCATCAGCGCAGCTTCAGCGTCGAGAGCGCGAGCAGCGCGCAGACCACGGACACGATCCAGAACCGCACGATGATCTGCGGCTCCGGCCAGCCGAGCAGCTCGAAGTGATGGTGGATCGGCGCCATGCGGAAGATGCGCTTCCGCCGCAGCTTGAAGGAGACCACCTGCCCGATGACGGAGAGCGTCTCGACGACGAACACGCCGCCGACGAGCACGAACACGATCTCCTGTCGCGTGATGAGCGCGACGATCCCGAGGGCGGCGCCGAGCGCGAGCGACCCGACGTCCCCCATGAACATCTGCGCCGGATACGCGTTGAACCAGAGGAACCCGAGCCCCGCGGCCGCCAGTGCGCCGCAGAAGACGGCGAGCTCGCCGGCTCCGGGCACGAAGGGGATCTGGAGGTACTCCGCGATCTTCGCGTGCCCGGCGGTGTACGCGAAGACCGCGTACGTCGCCCCGGCGATCATCACCGGGCCGATCGCGAGCCCGTCGAGCCCGTCGGTCAGGTTGACCGCGTTCGCGGCGCCGACGACGACGAGCGCCCCGAACGGGACGTACCAGATGCCCAGATCGGGCCGGACGTCCTTCAGGAACGGCATCGTGAGCTGCCCGCCCTGCTCCGAGGACGTGTAGACCCAGAGGACGGCGCTGCCCGCGATCGCGAACTCGAGCGCCAGCCGGACCCGCCCCGGAATGCCGGCCGAGTTCCGGCGCCGGACCTTGGCGTAGTCGTCGAGGAAGCCGATCAGGCCGTGGCCGAGCGTCACGAGCATCGCGATCCACACGTAGCGGTCATTCAGGTCGGCGAGAAGGAGGGTCGCCAGGAGAAGCGAGAAGATGATGAGCGTTCCACCCATCGTCGGCGTGCCGGCCTTGCTCGCGTGGTTCTTCGGCCCGTCGTCCCGGATCGACTGGCCGATCTGCAGCGCGGAGAGCCGGCGGATCAGCGCCGGACCGAGCAGGAGCGAGACGCACAGCGCCGTCAGCCCGGCGAGGAGCGTGCGGAACGTGATGTACCGGAAGACGTTCAGCGGCGGGTAGACGACGTGCAGCGGGTAGAGGAGGAGATAGAGCATCACGGGCGGCGCTCTCCCCCGGCATCCTGCAGCCGGCGGAGCACCTGCTCCATCGCCGCCCCGCGCGAACCCTTGAGGAGGACCAGGTCACCCGGCCGGCAGTAGGCGAGGAGGCGGTCGGCGAGCTCCTCGTGGCTGGTCGCGATCGCGATACGGTCGGCGGGAAGCCCGGCCGCCTCCGCGCCCGTCCGCACCTGCTCGGCGTGCTCTCCGAGGAGGAAGAGCGCGTCGACGTTCGCGCCGGCGGTGGTGACCCCGAGCTCACGATGGGCCCGCTCCGACTCCGCGCCGAGCTCCCGCATCTCGCCGAGCGCGGCCACGCGTCGACGGCCCCGGCTCGCGGCGAGCGTCCGGAGCGCCGCCGCCATCGACGCCGGGTTCGCGTTGTAGGCGTCGTTCAGCACGGTCACGCCGGTCGGGAGGTGCGTCACCTCCATCCGCATGCCGGGGGGCTGGAACGCCTCGAGGCCGGCCTGCACCGCCTCGATGCCGACGCCGAGCGCGTGCGCCGCCGCGGCGGCCGCGAGCGCGTTCGTCACGTTGTGGCGGCCCGGCACGGCGAGCCGCACCGGCACGTCGCGCCGCTCGACCACGAGGTGGAACTCGGTCCCGTCGAGCCCGTGGTCGGCGATCGCCCGGGCCCCGACCGCGAGCTCGGGGCCCTCCGCGGTCCCGAACGCGACCTTCCGTCCCGGGAAGGCGCGCGCCGACGCCAGCACGAGCGGGTCGTCGGCGTTCACGACCGCCGTCGCAGACGGCCGGAGGCGTCGGTAGAGCTCCGCCTTCGCCTCGGCGACGCCGTGGATCGATCCGAGCCCCTCGAGGTGCGCCGGGGCGACGCACGTGATGACCCCGACGTCGGGCTCGGCGATCTGCGCGAGGCGCCAGATCTCGCCGGGGCCGTTCATCCCGAGCTCGAGGATCGCCGCCCGCTCCGCGCCGCCGAGGCGCAGGAGCGTCAGCGGGAGCCCGACCAGGTTGTTCTGTGTGCCCGTCGTCCGGAGCACGCGCCCGGGTCCGAAGGCGCGCTCGAGGATGGCCGCCAGCATCTCCTTCGTGGTGGTCTTCCCGTTGCTCCCCGTGACCGCGACGATGCGCGGCCGGTGGCGTCGCCGATGGAACGCCGCGAGGTCACCGAGAGCGGAGAGCGTGTCGCGGACGGCGATCACGCCGCACGGGAGGGGCCGCTCGGCGTGCGCGCGCTCGACCAGGACGGCCCCGGCGCCGCGCTGGGCGGCGTCCGCCAGGAAGTCGTGCCCGTCGTGCGCGTCCCCGCGGATCGCGACGAACAGCTCTCCGGCGCGGAGCCCGCGAGTGTCGGTCGTGACGCCGGGGAAGTCGGTCCGCGCGCCGAGCCGCACGAGCTCCCCGCCCGTCGCGGCGAGCACCTCGTCCAGCCCGAAGGCGGCCTGTCCCGCCTCGATGGGGGCGGTCATCCGAGCCCCCCGAGCGCGCGCCGCACCTCCTCGCGGTCGTCGAGGTGGCGCTTCTCCGTGCCGACGATCTGGTAGTCCTCGTGGCCCTTCCCGGCGACCAGCACCAGGTCGCCCGCGCGCGCGAGCCCGACCGCGCGCGCGATCGCCGCCCGCCGGTCGGGCTCGACGACGTGGTGGCGCATGCCGGCCGCCCGCACACCCTCCTCGATGTCGGCGAGGATGCGGAGCGGATCCTCGGTGCGCGGGTTGTCGGAGGTGAGGACGACGACGTCGCTCCGACGCGCGGCCGCCTCGCCCATCAACGGGCGCTTGCCGCGGTCGCGATCGCCGCCGCAGCCGACGACGGTGATCAGACGCCCGGGCGTGAGCGGGCGGAGCACGTCGAGCGCGCGCGCCAGCGCGTCGGGCGTGTGCGCGTAGTCGACGACCACCGCGAAGCCCGGGCCGGCGATCTGCTCGAGGCGGCCGGGCGGCGGCTCCAGCGCCGCGAGCCCGCGTGCGATCGCATCGGGCGCGACGCCGAGCGCCCACGCGGCGGCCGCCGCGCCGAGGATGTTCTCGACGTGCGGCGCACCGACGAGCGGGCTCTCGAAGGCCACGCGATCCGCGCCGAGCACCAGCGTTCCCCGCGTGCCGGTGAGGCTCGTCGTGACGTCGAGCGCCCGCACGTCGGCACGCGCGCCGCGACCCACACGGACGCAGCGCGTGGCCACCATGTCCGCCAGCCGCTCG